>JAUWOU010000127.1 GCA_030612005.1 Candidatus Thorarchaeota archaeon
CAGTATATCACAAGATACGCGAGGACCTCTCGGACCTGTTGGATCAGACGACTAATTCGACTATAGAGTTTCCAAGATCGCTCTTCCAGTCTACCAATAAGAAGCACAGCCGTCTGGTCATCGTCACATTGCCCTTCGAGGTGTCATCCACCATCTCTCTGGATGACTTCTTCCCCGTCCCAGTTCCACTGACTGAAACATCTGCAAGCGATCCCTTTGAACATAGGACTGCCGATTCAAACCATTTTGTCCTCTATGAATCGATTGCCACTCATGGTTCACCCGGGGACAGTGCAGCATTGATAGCCAGAAACTTTCATGGTCTTGAGTATGCTCGTGACCTTGCCAAGAGATTTGACTGCAGAGAGATTGCATGGCTCGATCTGGCTGGTGACTACAGTGATAAGGCTCACAGACCATTGATCCTTCGACTGCACTACCATGGTGAAGAAACCAGTTCCTTCTATCGAGAAATCGAGTTCATCGACGTCTCTGATGAAATAAATGCGACCCTCTTCAATGGTGTGCCTGTCCCCTCAGTCGAAGCATTGACCCAGAAACTGGAACACTACGAAATGGTCATAGTCACCGGGATTGAAACTATCAGGTCATTAGAACCCCGAACCCTCTCGGGACTCACAGACACTCTGGTGACCCACATAACCTCTGCCCTCACATCCACTGCAAAGTGTACGTTGTGGTTTGGTTCTCCAACGTCCCTTACCACGTCCTCTGGAGTTTACAAACATCAGCGGTTTCGACCTCTACGACATGACTCTCCTCTGTTACCCTATATCGACGAGATGGTTCTCAACCTTCCCTATCCTCCCCGTCCAGGGGGCAGTGAGGTTCCTGTCTGTGACTATGCAAGGGGTATAGTACATGTTCCTCACAGAAACAATGAAGACATAGCGGTGGAAACGAAACCAATCATCCCCCTCATTGGTTGGTCGCGACGCTTCAAGTCAATGGACCTGACAGAGCTGGACAAGACCATGATGCGTCGATTGAAGAGGAACTCCAAGACAGATCGGTGGTTGAAAAAATTAGGAATAGGTGAGTTCTCAGGACAGATGGCAATTGAACTCTTTCCTTTCTTGGAGGATCGCTTGTCATCCGTGGACTTGGGGGCAAACAATTCAGAGAGGGAAACAGGTGAGATCGAGGTAACCAGAGAGGAGCTGCTGGACGAGAACCGAAACCGTAACTATAGGGGAATACTGTCCAGAGTGGTCTTTGACAAGGACATGTGTCAGAAAGAATCAATCAATGTGATAAATACCAAGAGAAAGTACTGGACTCCAAAACTAGAGGTCAGACCTCTTGGCTCCGTTCCACTACCACCTCCTGAGTCTGACCTTGTGTTCGAACAGTATGACCCTGTCAAGGCTGAGTTAATTGAGGTAAGACGATTACAGGAGGTACGAAGGATCTTACTGAATCATATTCCTGAATACAGTCCCTTCCATGATTTCTTCAGAGAGTTTGTGCAGGTCCTCGTCAAGGCAGTAGAATCAGAGGAACAACAAGGACTCACGAATACAATCATCAGTTTCCTGAGGAATCATCACTATACAAAGGATATCTGGTATAGGACAGCATGGAGTCGCAATCACCTTGGCAATTGGAAACTTCCAAGAAACATGAGGTCTACTCTTGACAAGATACAGACTCAGGATGTTAATCTCTTGTTACGATATGGTAACTATCTCATTCTGCTAATGGCATATTTCTTGCAGTCTCATAACTTCTCACAGAACGAGCTCAACTCTCTCTGGGATGATGTTCGTCCATGGGTGTCCATGCAGCTTGGTGCAAAAAGAGCCACCGCGTCACTCCCTGACTCAGGGTTTGACATGGGTGCACTCTACAGGTTCATGTCGATTCGTACCCAGTCCTTTCGGAACATGGTTCGTTCAACAACAGTTCCTCTCACAGATGTGAGATACGGGATCACAGTGACGTTTGAGAAGAAGAATCCAGGTAATTTTGAGTGGTACCTCTTTGAGGGCAGTCCATATACCAGAAGCGTGATTGCAGGGTGCATCAGACAAGAGAGGTTTCGGTCTTTTCGATACCTGAGCTCTAACACAGTGACTCCATTGGATGCTCTGGGTGCCCTTGCTGGTCAAGCACTCACTCGAAGTAAGGTCCGGCCGCTAATGATTGCCAACTACTCGGGTATGGATGTTCTTTATCAAGGTGCAGGAGCAGCATCACACTCACTTGATATTGACTTCAATGAAGTGCGCTGGGTGATGAGGGGTGCGATTAGGTTTGGGACTAAGTATCGTGGAGCACCAGCACGACTGCGGTATCTCAAGATATTGAATCTGGGAATGACCTATCCAAAGATACCCAGTGGTCAACGACTACCAAGAAGGAACCCGTCATTGGCAAAGAGGCTGTTTGGACACCTGGGAGTCATTCAGAGTCAAGTGAATGGTGTTTCACGAGTCAAGTGTCTGGTAGGAGGAGATATCGGGAGTGGGTACATAGAACTGACTCTAAAGCAGAAGAAGGAGGAGGGACAGACAGTGGTCTCAGTTCAGTATCACTCCACACAGGAAGCAGTGGCAATCCTACAATCACCCTATCGGACTGGACTTCCATTTCAAGGTATGACCTGGGACCCACTGGAAGACATCGGGTATGGGATAAAAGTGAGGTCCCTTAAGGGACTAGTCACATCAGAGCTCCTTCGGAACAGGAGAGAGGTATGAGTGAAAGATTCTGACGAGGAAAAGGAACCACTCAAGAAGGGATTCCTCACAGGAGCTGAGATTGAGGAGCTTGAAGCCCTCGCTCCAAAATTCAGGACTGGACTTCCTGAGTTTGATAGTCACATAGAAGGAGGAATTCTTGCAGGGTCATTTGTTGAGATTTACGGTCCGCAATGGGCCGGTAAGACATTGATGTGTACACAGATTGGAGTCATCAACCATTCCCTAGGTGATGTCTTCTGGTATGATTCAGAGGGGACCTTCAGAGAGAACACAGTGAGAGAGATTGCCTTTCGAATGGGGTTTGATCCTGAATCTGTCCTCAGGAAGTTTCACGTTATGAGTAATCCTGGCGAGATGAGTGTTAAGGATCTTACCGATGACCTGTGGCGACAATCGAACAAAGAAGGGTGCTGTCTCATTGTGCTTGACTCCCTTGCAGAAACCAAGGCCCTTCTCAGAGGTTCTTCTCACATGCATGACATTCTCAAGGTCCTCCACAAAATACAGGTAAAGAATGATACCACACTCATATTCACAAGTCGTACTTCGGTTTCTATGAGTGGAACTACTGAACAGGACAGAGAGTCCAGAAGCAGTCGGATAGTTTCTGATTTGACCAGCTTAAGGATGATGATTGAGGTCAAAGGCGAACATGAGAGAAGGCTAGTCCTTGAGGACTCGGTTTCTTTCCCCATAGGGGAGTGGAAGGTCGCTCTTGGTCATGGAGGTCTGTACCCTGATGAGAAAGCTATGAAGCTTCAGGAACGCAGGATCAAGCGATACCTCAGGAGGCTTAGGGCCAGCAGGGATCCAACTCGAAGGTAATCATATTGAATTCTGTCTAATGGGAATATATTGTAGAGGTCTACACGAATAAGGGGGTGGCCCCATATCAGGAATACGGAGGGATGAATATCGTAGAGGACTACATATATAATGAAGGGGCCTACTATATTTTGAGTGTGGGGAAACGAAATCCAATGCCAAAACAATCAATCATTGTAAGACCCACTGTTGAACAGATCACGTCTGGTGAGGTCCAGAAACCTGAGATTGTATACGTTAGTACGTTACTAGCGGAGCTACCGGGTGGTGAAGAGATTTTCCTGCGGACAATGTGGAAAATTAGCCACTTGGATGAGAAACTTGTATTTCTTGAGGGAATTCTGGACTGGGATCCATTGATAGAACCACTTCGAGGGCCACCGGACTCTCATCTACGTGCTGCAAGAAGAGTCACAGCCGCAGTCTTTGGAAAAGAGCGCTTTCGAGGTGAGGTCAAAGTTTCAGAACTAGATAAATTAGAGGTAATATATCGTGTAACTATTGATGACGATACTTGGTTTCTTCCGACCATTGAGGATGTGGCAGTCTGTAGACAATTAAGGGAAGCTGAAGAGTCCAACGTTGAACAGATTTCTCTTGTAGATTTTCTACATCAAAACCCTGACTTGAATAAGAAAGAGTTTCTTGATCAGCTCATGTTGAGGAGCACAATTCTCAGAACACGTATCAAAAGACTCTATTCAAGAAGACAGTTGGGAGAACTGGCTTCAAGTGAACTGAGTCGTATAGAGAAAGCTGGATTTGATACAAACAAAATTACTGACCCTTACACTGGGAACAAATTCAAGATAATAGGTATTCGAAATCGACTTGAGAGTGAACTCAGAGAGTAGTATGAGCCCTAGTTATACTGTAGGGGACTACATAACCCAATAATATGAATCGCATTTCACTTATATATTTTTTCGGTCACTCGAACCAAACAAGACGGCCTTAGAATCGAATATGTGGACTTTAAATCCTACCGTTGGTTATTATTATTCCGTATTTGTATGACTTTATATAACTCGAAATGGACCGATTGATGAGGTTTAGGTTGATGAAAAAGAGAACGCGGCGCCATCCCCGCGCGGAGAAGACCGATGGTTCGAACCAGGAAACAATGGATGGATATTATTATTCCGTTTCATCGACCTACCTTGTTCAGAAGTTTGCTCTGAATTCCTATCATAGAGTAGTTGCCAGAAAAGGACTGGGAAGAAGACCAGACCCCTCCTTCCGAAGAGAGCTGAACCGGATACAACAACCAATAGTAGACAGAAAATTGTCAGGAAGGAAGTGCTCTGAGATTGACCTCCAGACACTGGGACAGCATTTTGGAAGGCACATCGAGACAGTGAATCTCGTGCTCTCGGAAGTTTACTCGTCTCAGGCGCATGCCTCCCAGATTGGAGAGAAGCTGGAAACTTCCAAGGGACAGGGTTATGTAGTCCTGCGGGGAGAGCCCTCTCTTAAATGGAAGAAAGACAACAGGTTCGGTCAGCTCGTGTATGAGCGGATGTATCGCAATGTCCTTGAAACTGCTGCCAGGATTATTCTCTCAGACTACACCCGGAGAAAGCTGGTCAATGCTCTTCTTGAAATATTGTCCAGTGACTGGGAGCAGCTCAGACGATTGCTGTCACTGAAGAGGATTCCTGCGGATCTTATTCGAAAGGTCAAGGATTCCGGTGGGAAGAAGAAGGGCTCATACTATCACTATGCCCTTACAGCGTGTAGACAGGTCCGAAGAGCTCTGGACATTCACCTTCTCAAAACATCGGAACAGAGCTCTTCATTCCGGAGTGTCCAGAGGAAACGTGTACGTGACCTGATGAACTCACCTGATTCAACGAACGTGAATGAACTGGTTCTTGACAAAGTAGAGGAGTGGAAAACACTTGGATTCCCCTTCGTCCAACCGGTCTTCAAAAAGAATACGATGGAGTTTGCGGCTTCAACTGAGAACTCAACAGGACAGGGTTACTGGTTCAAGGAAGATCCGGAGAGGGAGAACGAAATAATCCTATACATCAAGACTCCTCCCGGTATCACTAGGCGCGAACGTGCCCCGGACTCTCCCTATCGGGGACAGACCCTCCGATTTCGCTTCTTGAACTGGTTTCCAAGACAGTCTGCTCGTGCCAGAAGAAAAGCACAAGAGGCAAGAGTACAGGGAAAGTCACAGCGAGCAGTCCAGCTCGACTACCGAGCTGCTCGTTATGAGGACATGGACCATCAGCTGAGGAACACCATCCGACTGCAACACCTCACCAGAGAGCTTGTCAACCTCAAGGGTAAGAAGGATGCTAATGCAGACAAAACTGCTGAACTAAAGAGGGAGATTGAGAGGCTCAGGAAAAGCCGACGTTGTGCACCCCCTGTCTTCAAAGTAGAGGGTCACAGGGCCACTCTTCTAATTCCCTTCATGCCTCCTGACGCTGAGATGTTGAAAAAAGTCCTTCCCAGGACTCCCAGAATAAAGAGGGCAGGAGTGGACAGGGGTCTGAGACACCCTGTGGTCCTCTCGGTGAAGAACGGTGGGGGCAGTTTTGATGAGGTCAAGATAGGAAGAGAGGAGCTGTACAAGAAGAGAGAAACATTAAGACAGAGAACCCGGGTGCTGATTTCAGAACTCGCACTGCGAAAGAACAACTGGGAGAAGAAATGTGTGATGCTGCCACTTCCAGGTAATCTCCTAAAGAGGGAGAGAGAACTGGGGGCCACATGGGCCAAAATTCGACGCATCGACCGTGAGATCTCTCATCAGCTGGCCGCTGAAACAGTGTGGTTCTGTGAACATCGTGGGGTCAAGACTGTCTATTTTGAGGACCTCAGGTACTTCCAGGGAAAGGGCGGGATGAGGACCTTCAGCTGGAACCTGTCCACAAACCTCTGGGGACAGATAATCGAGGGAGTAAGATACAGACGAGCTGCTCTCGGTCACAAGTACGGAGGTGTCTGGACTGTGAGTCCCGCATGGACCTCCCGTAAGTGCAGTGTTTGTGGGGAACGAGGACTTCGTGTGAAGGACAGTGGTTCCACAGAGGAAGAGAGAGGCGGAGAATACTTCTACTGCCCGAGCTGTGAGTTTCGACTCCATGCTGATGTGAACGCGGCCAGAAACATCCTAAAGATTAATATAAAGCCCACTGTCGTTGGTGGGCGGACAGCTAAGACTTATGTCTAGTTTTGTCTAGGAAACAATCAACGGTACAAATAAGAAATTCTTATAGCCGTGACATGCTACTCGCAAGGGGACCGAGAGTCTGACTTCCTGCATACTCAACGGAGTACTTTACAATGAAACTGAATTATCGCGAATTTTTCATGCAAAAGATGTTGATAATGTTCAAACCCGAGGACATCGACACATCTCCAAGAGACTTCATTTCAACCTATGCTTCCTATATGGAAGACGTGGGTATTGTAGGAAAAGGACCTGATGGTTATGCGTTATTTCCCAGCCGTACTGCTCCAGTTAGAGAAGAACATGTAGAATTTTTTGAGGAATGGGTTCGTTTGACAGATACTTTGGGAATTCACGTTGTTGTGGGACTTGATCTTTACACCGATGGATGGTTCGCAAAGGATCCCAAATATCAGACTATGAATGAACAAGGAGTCAAGATGGAGCATCAGATATGTCCAAATCGAAATGAGTTCTGGCAATATGGTGCAGAGATTGTTAAGGAAATTGGCTCATATCCCGTCGATGAAATCCTAATATTTGGAACAGGTTTTATTCGAGACCATTTCTGTTTCTGCGAACGCTGTCGCAAGGAGTTCGCACCCCTAGTCGATCAAGACCCTGACCGTCTTACTTACCAGTTTATCACAGAGAATCCCGAACATCATGAGAAATGGCATCAGTGGCGAAGCGAAAAGGTTCACGAAGGTCTTGCATACCTCCAAGAAGCCGCAGTTGAATCCGATGATGCAACTGGACGAGAACTACCTCTGAAGTTATCAGTAGAGGTACTTCTAGATCCTGAAACTGGTTTCTCTGAGGGTGCAAAGAATGAATATGGTTATGATTATGCGCGGATTGGAGAAACTACTAAGAACGTATTAATTAACCTCTATCCATGGTCACCAGTTCTTCCAACAAAGGGTAGTTCAGAGTATGATGAACTTGTAGAAGCACTCTATTTTGTCAATGAGTTCACACGAAGAGGTGGTAGAGCATCTCTCTTCCGTTGGAGTGTAACAGATATTGAACAGCTCCAAGAATTGAAGGCCTTAGGAAAAGATGTTGGAATTGATAGAATCGTAACTACTTTCCACTATCCTTCAGATTACTCTCGAAGACGAGAAAGTGCTATTGGTAACTACTAAACTAAATTTCTTCATTGTCTAGCGCTACAGAATGGGCATACTCTATTACCTGCTTTGATATTTCTCCCACATGAGAAGCAGAAGATATATTCCTTATTCTCTTCCTTGGGCTCATCTATGAATGGACTTAATTCACCTTGGGTGAAAAGAGCGCCAATGCCCTCAAGTGATTCATCTCTTTCAATATTGCACACGCTACAACTTTGAGCATCTTCAGTCGGAATGGCTCCTTCGATATCTGAATAGAGGTCTCTACTCTCTCGTTCACGATATTGATGAGAGCGTCTATCTTCACGTTGGTCTTGCTGTGGGTCAGTTCTTTGATTGTAATACTCTTCACGTGATTGCATTGCCCTGTCCAATGATTCGAAATCTTGTCTGTAATCCTCAGAACCATACCCTGGGTCGATTGCTGGACGATTTGCAACGCTCTCTGAGGATGCCTGACTGCCCCACTGTGGGTCTTGAGTACCCATTCCTCGTGCTGTTTCTACAAATCTCAGATGCGCATCTTTCTTCAGGTTTTCATATTCATCAGGGGTGAGTCCCATTATCTCTAATGCTCTATCTCTTTCAGCACATCTCTTTGAGAGTGGACAACAATATGAAAGACTACCGTGACATAGTGAAGCCATCGCACGGTCCTGTCCAGATTTGAAAATTGGAGTGATTCTTCTTGTACCAAGAATAATCGAGTCTCCCGTTGATCTAATCTCTGTATAACCACTTTGAGTTAAAGCCTCCACAATCTCTCGTGCAGGGTATGCTCTACCTTCAATTATCACGTGACCCTCAGTCTTGTCAAGTCTTACAGGTCTCTCCGTGACCTTGTTACCATCATAAGTAGGATATCTCGTTTTGGTCACCCCTAAATACTAAATTGACGTCAAACAGTCATGCCCTCTGAGCAATACAATGGTATGTATTACGCGGTAGTTACACAAAAGTACGGCAGGACATTTAATACTCGTAAGTGTTCTGAAAATCAACTAGTTAGGGAACGTTATGCAAACGTTTCTTTGGAGGTACATTATCATGGGTTGTAAAGCTGAAGGCGCCGCACAAGGCTATACTGTACTTGGTGGTATTGTCTTGTTGATATATGCGTTTCAGAGGATATTGGGTGGAATTAATTCTCCACAAGACATTATCGAGATCTTCCTCGGTATTGCTGTCATAATTCTGGTTGTTCTTGCCTTTGATGCAAGTGGTTTTGTCACATGGAAGGTTCGCCGTTCAGGACTATTGCTAGCTCTGTTTGGTTTCTTTCTGATTGTGATAGTTTCCTATCCCGGAATAACTTTGGATATTATTGCTTGGCTCAGTAGTCTGCCTACATTAGCAGGAACGATGATTCTGCTAGGTGGACTAATTATGGCTGTGAGCAAATAGACGATTTTCTAGGATGGAGAATGAAAAACTCTCCATCTGATGTATTTTTGAGAATCGCGCTGATATAGATAATTAGATAATGGGGAGAGATGTCCAAAGCAGCTGTCAATAATTGGACAGTATCTTTATGGACGAGAAACATATCAAGATTCTCAAGGATCTTGGATTTGATATTAGTCAGAAGGATCTGACAAATGACTATTGGAAAAAGCGCGGTGCCGATGCACTAGCCCTCACGACACAAGACCGAGATGTGTATGGCTGTATTGACCACACTCAGGGTGACGGTGTCAATATCTTCGATATCGAAGGTACTGAATACCTTGATGTCACCGGTGGTGTTGCTGTTCGGGCATTTGGTCTTCGATATAAGCCGTATCTCGATTTTGAAGCTAGCATCAATGATGTAGTGAAGGAACTCCCGGGAGCCGACTTCGATGCAATTCCACAGACACTATTGGCTGAACGAGTTGCAGAGATTACTCCTGGAAATCACAAGAAACGAGTTGTTTTCACTACTTCTGGTGGAAGAGCAGTCGAAGGTTGTATGAAGTCTGCAATGGACCTCTCAGGAAACAGGCGTTTTGTAACCTTCAGACCTGCATTTCATGGTCGTACGGGTTATGCTCTTGCTTTGACCGCCTCAAACTCGAAGCACAAATCTGGTTTTCCACAAGGTGTTGATACAGTTCGTGTATTCTAGCCGTACTGCTACCG
>JAUWOU010000054.1 GCA_030612005.1 Candidatus Thorarchaeota archaeon
AATTATTTAAAAAGACAAGAATGGAATCCGTGCTTTGTCTATTCTTCAAGGTGATTGGATTGCATCAGTAACTTACGAAATATAAATTGATGGCGAAATGAAGACACTTCCATATGGTGAAATTGTTGGGCTATACGAACACCCCGACAGAGATATACGGAAACGTGCTCATGAAATCGTCTATAAAGAGCTTGGGAAGGATCATATTCTCTGGGCTTCAGCAATGCGTTCGGTTTTTTCTGATCATCTTTCAATGTGTAAAATGAGGAAGTGGCCATCACCAATGACTCAAAGTTTCATCTCTAATGATGTGGATGAAGAAACCATTGTTGCCCTACTAAATACAATGGAGAAAAATGTTGGTGTCTTCCGTGATTATCTCAAGCTTAAAGCTAAGGTAATGGGTTTAGAGAAACTTGGTAATTGGGATATTGAAGCTCCTTTGCCGAGTAGCCCTGACAAGAAATTCTCATGGGAAGAAGCTCGTGAGATAATAGTTGGTGCTTACACTGATTTTGATCCTGAAGTAGGTCAATGGATGGATGAAATGTATGAACGCCGCCACATTGATGCTACTGTTAGAGATGGTAAAAGATCAGGTGCATTCTGCGCAACTTGGCACGCGGGAAAGAGCGCTTACATCTTACAAAGTTTCAATGGAATCATGGGTGACTTGTTCACTCAAGCTCATGAATTGGGGCATGCGATGCACGCATACTTAGGTACTCGAGCTCAAAAGCCTCATAATTATGAGATTGGGAGTTGTGTTGCTGAAACCGGTTCAATCTTTGGTGAATTACTCTTAGCTGAGAAACTTCTGAGTAAAGAGGGTTCCAAGGAAGAAAAGCGAGCGGTACTAGCAGCTATCCTCGATGGATTTGGCGGAGCTGGCTATCAAGTAACCACAAGAGTCTGGTTTGAAACCATGCTATACGAGGCTGTACAGAAAGGTAAATTCCTTGATGGCGAAAAGATTTCTGAACTATGGTTGAAAGCCCGAGAGAAGATGTACGGAGATGCCGTTGAATGGCTTCCTGAGATGAAGTGGTGGTGGACGATGAAGCTTCACTTCTACATGGCCAATTACCGCTATTACAACTATCCATACGTCTATGCTCAACTTTTTGTTTATGCCATGTATAGGTTGTACAAAGAGCAAGGCAAGGAGTTTGTTCCAAAACTTAAGGCACTGCTTTCTGCTGGCTCTAGTAGGTCTCCAAGAGACCTCGCATCAGACATTGGCTTCGATGTTACGACTCAAGAATTTTGGCAGAAAGGGATAGATCAATTCTCAGAATTTGTCAAAATGTTTGAGAAAACTCTATAATTACACAGAGGGCATACAGCCCTCTCTACTTTTCTTTTGGATGTCCAATGAATACAATTTCTTCATTCCGCTTTCTTGAAGAAGATGAATACCGATTGGTCCGTATCGTCAACAATAACCCCATACTCGATTCCATCAAGAAGACCGACATGCAACCTCAATTCCTGAATTGCATCATCTTGGTCTTTATCAAGATGGAGAAATTCGATTAAGAACTCTAAAGGTATAGCTGTATCTTGATCAAGAATTTCTTCAATCATCGAATCAAGTCGGTTTCTGACTTTCATATCGATTTCCGTGTTCGATTTCCTCAAATCTGAGATTTTCTTTGAATGTTTTTTCCATTCCAAATTGAATCACCTTTTGAAACAATATATACCGTTACTATTCTATTGCGGCTCCTAATATAAATCTAAGCGCAAAACGAAAGGCTCTTGTACATTCATAAAAGCACTTGAATTTATGATTCAATTTCGGGAAGGCCGTGAGGAAGACCGTTCATCATTGGCAAGGGTCTTATGGAAAGCCTTTGAGGCAAATAGAACTCTCGAAGACGTTGAAAAAGAAAGTTGGCTTGCCGAATGGAATCAGCCTCAGGATAACGATTGGGCTTATGTTGCCGTAGATGGGGATAAGGTAGTAGCAAATCTCTCATTCTTTACATCAGATGAAAATAACAATATTGTCAGAGGTAGACCGATCCGATTCGCTGGTGTCTGGGCAGTTGCAACGGATCCGCTCTACAGAAAACAAGGTCTCATTCGATCTCTCTTCAAGGAAGCTTTTCCACGTATGAAAAAGGAAGGAGCAGTACTCTCAATCCTTGATCCCTTTTACAGAACTTTTTACGAAAAGTTTGACTATGCACTTGGTGAAAAAAGAGCAAAGCATGTGTTCAAGAAAGAAGATTTACGAGTTGGAAAAACTAGGAGCGATGTTACAATTCGAGAAGTCACGGGACCAGAAGATATTCCGAAGATTATTGAAATGGAAAAGTCGATGGTACGATTTGGTTCAAGATTTCTTGGTTTCAAACGTTTGTTAGAAAATGCAATTGAAAAAGGTAACTTTTTCGTTTTAGAAAGTGATAATGAAATCCTAGGAACAGTCAGGTTCATCTATTCAGACGCACATCCTGGATATCATTTGATGGTAGGAAATATACGTTACAAATACGATGATGTATTTCCATCAATTGTAGAATTAGTAAGCAAGTATGCTGTGAACTCTGCAAAGGTTTCGTGGTATACTGATATTGATGCACCAGTTCGACATTTCTTCTCTTGCTATAGCACTACAGAATCACATGAAATAGGATCAATGATGATGCGTGTTATTGATTTTGAGAATTATTGTAAAAGTATAGCAGTACCTGAAACAGCTACCGAACAGGTTACGGTTAATCTAGAAGATAGGTATTGTCCATGGAATTCGGGAACATATACACTCATTCCAAATCAAGGGAGAATACAAATTGAAAAATCTGATGATGAACCTGATGTGAAACTGTCTGCGTTCCAATTGTCTCAAGTGATTTCAGGGACAATCCCGCTACTATGCTGCAAAAACTGCACGATATTGAATGTTCATTGGAAACAGCAGAGAAACTGGAAGCTATGTTCCCAGAAGACAATTTCGTTTCATATATGCGATTTTGAATTAGCATTATTAGGTTACTTGGATTTGCGGATAACCTGACCAGGTAGTTCTTCTCCCTGGACACTATCTCGGATTACCATAACACCGTTTACTATTACGAATGGAATTCCCGTTGGGAACTGATGTGGATTCAGATAAGTTGCGTTATCGATAATAGTTTCAGGGTTGAAAATGACAATATCCGCCCATGCATTTTCACGCAATACTCCCCTATCATCTAGTCCTAAACGTTGAGCTGGAAATCCAGTCATTTTATGGATTGCGTTTTCTAAGGTTAGAATCTTCCTTTCTCTAACATATTTACCGAGAATCCGAGGGTATGTTCCGTAATGTCGTGGGTGAGGTTTTCCATGACTGAGAATCCCTACTGGAGAAACACCAGCGCCGTCAGTACCAACCATCATGTATTCACTTTTCATGATGCGCTCTATATCCTCATCACCCATGCTTTTCATAGTCATAGAAACTTCGGCATTCTCATCAAGTAAAAGTTCGAATAGAGCTGCATATTCATTAGGGTACCCTTTACTCTGTGAAATCTCTGATAGGCTCAGTCCTTGAACTTCCTTCCATTTTTCTGTTTTTGTAGATGCAATGAATATATTTTCCCAACCAGCCTCTAGTTTGATGTTCTCCCATTCTGATTTTTCATTTTCCATATCAGTAATGATTTTCTCACGAATTTCAGAAGACTTGAGTCGATTTAATAATTTATCAATTCCACCAATATGAACCCATGGAGGTAGCAATGAGATAAGCGACGTACTACCTCTATCGTATGGATATTGATCACAAGTAATACTTAGTCCACGTTTATTGGCTTCATCTATCAGGTGAAGTGTTTCTTTGCTCTTTCCCCATAATTGCTGACCAGCAACTTTGTGATGAGCTATTTGTCCTCCAGCACATCCGGACCGTTCAACAATCTCAATTACTTCGGTGACTGCTTTGAGAACAGTTTCGCCTTCCCCACGTATATGAGAGAAGTAGAGACCGTTATACTTTGCAACAACCTCAGCGAGCTCAACAATTTCATCGGTTGATGCATAGACTTGAGGTGGATAGATGAGGCCCGTGCTCATTCCAAACGCTCCTGATTCCATCGCCTCAGCAATATATTTCTTCATCATTTCTCGCTCGGGTTTTGTTGGAGGTCGGTCATCATATGCTGGACCACCTGCAATTCGAATGGCACCCAAACCAACAAGGGAAGCTATATTGGATGAAATTCGTGCTTGTTCAATTGAATCTAAGTACTCAGCAAAAGATCTCCATGTTACGTCTATCGATGCTCCCGGAGGTGCATGCATGTCAAACTCTCTTTTGATTATATCAAGTCTGTCTTCATTTACAGGTGCAAGGGAGAATCCGCAATTACCAATCAAGGTAGTTGTTATTCCTTGGTGAAGTGTTGATTCCAGTCGGTTTCCTAACGGCAACGCCATATCCGAATGACTATGAACATCAATGAATCCTGGGCAAATCACTAGGTTATTCGCATCAATAGTTTCTATTGCTTCTTCTTCATTTATCTGAGGAGCAATTTTGGAAATCCTACCATTGGTGATACCAACATCTGCGGTGTATTCAGATATTCCGGTACCATCGATGATTCTTCCATTTTTGATTAGAATGTCGTATGACGTCACCATCCAATAACAAATCCAACTACTACTTCTTCCCTCTGCGTTTTATATCCTCGGCAATCATCATTCTTGTAAGTGTTGAAAATGATTCCTGGATATTCTCCCCATTTTTCGCGGAGGTCTCAAAGAACACAGATGGAATTCCAAGCTTCTCGGTGAACATTTTTGCAAACGCCTGACCCTCTTCAGGTAAAACAAACTTACTGCTATCATTAGATGTCCGAAGGTCGACTTTGTTTGCTAGTATCGCCGTTGGAGGTATCTCTCCTGCATATTTGAAAGATTCAACCAGCCAACGGGACATGTTGTCAAAGGATTCACGATTGGTAATATCGTATACGAGAACTAATGCGCTGCAACCTTGATAGTAGTGCCTTCGGACCCGCTCAAATCCTGTTTGACCTGCCAGATCCCAGATTACCAAGCGGACAGTTGTTCCATCGACCTGCATATATTTCTGGGCGAAGTCGACCCCGATTGTGGCAATGTGGCTTGAGATGAATCCTTTACCAAGATACTTACGACGTACAGAAGTTTTGCCTACGGCTCCGTCACCTATCAAAACTAGCTTGAACATCATAGTGCCACTAGGGTCTTGTGTCACCTCATATCCGCCTCATAACTGCCGAGATAATAATTCTACTCCTGATTATAACAATTGCTCTACTGTAGTTATTAATAATCTGATAGTCTTTTAAGATTTTGAATGAACAGAACACAATGTATATCACTGGATTGTAAAACTCTGAAAATACATCTAGGGACTTGATTAATTATGGGTGTAATATTCAGAAAGACTGGTTGTCTTATTCGGGAAGATTCCAATTCCGGCGACCAGAAATTCTGGGATGCAGAAATAAAGGGAAATTCAGTTACAATTCATTTTGGAACAGTGGGTACGCAAGGAACCAGAGGTTCTCGAGAATTTCCAAGTTATGAAGCAGCAGAGAATTTCTTAGCACAACGAGTTCGAAAGAAGCTCGAAGAGGGTTACAAACCTCAAGTTGAAAGATGAACTGCAAAGGTACATTCATCATCGTTTCTTGTGAGTGACTTGACAATCTCAACTTTTACTGGTTTATCCAAGATTCCTTCCCATAACCGTCTAGACCAGCCAGAGCCGCAATAGCAGAAAGTTCCGCTGATTTCATCCAAATTGAATTTGATCATTGGACAGAAACAATATGCCTCCATTTTTTCTTTGCGGGTTGTTGCCTTAGCAAATGCGTCTGGGTTGTAGGGTTGTTTTGAACTATAGAGCACATTTCCTTCCCGAGTGAATTTGGGATAGTTACCTGCAGCAGCCATTGCTTCAAGGACATCATCGACACTATTTGTTTCAACATAGACGCTTCTCATTTTCGCGATCAATTCAGGAGGAAAAACATGAGCACAGCTGGAGAGTATTTCGAACTTTTGATCTTCGGTGGCTATGTCATCCAAGAGGTCAATTGCGCACTTTACTGCATTCGCTCTAACTTCAAGACTTGATTCATGTGACACATTGGTGTAACACTCTAACACACGGTTTCTTGCATCAATTCCTAATATATCCACAAGTTGTTTTGAAAAACGATTGTCCCAATCATGTAGAACTTCCTGGATCTCAATGACATTTTTTTCTGGATTATCAATATCGAAAATGATGAGAACTTCTCTTCCGGATTCTGCGATTGGCAAACCGTGTGCATAGGTTTCTTTGGTGACTTTTCTATAAGTGTCGAGAATACTTTCGTATGAACCCGAATGAGTCATTGTCATTGCTTCACAATTTTCTAATATCATTGATTTTACTTCACCTTGAAGTATTTCTTCAGAAACTGGAATACAGACATCCATGTCGTGACCATCACTATCTTGGACGAGCCAGTGATGTACTACAATAGGTGCTCCCACTATTTTATTTTCACTTGCTTTTCTAACAATCTCTAGACTCTTTGCTACATCACTAAACTTACCGTGAATCCTGACGTAAGCAACAAGTGTTTCTTCCAGCTTCTTATGAATGACTGACATTTTGAGAATCCTCTCTGAATCAATCTTAATTTTCTAACATTTGATATATCAGGACACTGCTTGAAGCAAGTTTTAATGATGTTCGAGAATATCTTCATAGCACTTCTCATCATAGAAGTTACTCTCATCTTCACCATGGTTTGTGTAATAGACTTGAGCGAAGAATGGATTCTTCTTGGCAATCTCATCGTAGTTCCAAGGTGGAGCCAAACATTCAGGGCACCAATGACCCCCCTTCAAAATGAGGGTTGGACTTGCTTTGAATTCATGGCCAAATGCACATTTCCATTCTAATTTTTCCATCATTCCAATGAAGCTAGCTGAAAGACACTCGCCTCCCCGGAATTCGGCTGCTTTTCTCATGTCATCAATTGAAAGATCTTCAAATGCTTTTTCTTCATCATATCCATGATCGAGTGGTTGAGCTTCAGCATTTACATCTGGCATATAACTATACCAATCCGGAATCTGCTCCCATTTATCAAGAGAGCCCCAGAAAGCTGATATTCGGCCTTGATTCCTGGTTTCAATCCAATTTATAGTCCCATCTTTTCCTATGGTCATCTTTCTGGTAAACTGACTTTTTATCAAGCTTGATGGAGCAAGTTTTGCAAGTCTGATATACTTGGGAGCTGCCTCGTTTGCTTGGTGATAATGATCTTCTAGACTTTGCCTCCAATGCCCAAGATAGCCATTTAGAATGTCACTGTCAGTAAACCAAGCACAATGGAAATTGCGTGTGCAAAACCAATTTCGGTCCATTATTTTTCTATAATCTCCAAGACCAAGATTCTTCATCATTCGTTCAATATATTGGAAAAAGATAAATCTACACGATGGACCTCCACCCATATTGTAGATTCTACCCCAGAAATCATCAGGTGTTTCCAAACATTGGACAAGACCATAACCTGCATCTTCTGCAGTTACCATTTCGATATGCTGATCAATTGGTTGATGATACATTATTGGATCCATCAAACTCATTACGTCAGGTATGGTGATGTATGTCTGTCTAATAGAAACCCAATATTTCAGACCAGATTCAATAACCGCACGTTCAGCTCTAATTTTTGTTATTGCATAGAAATCGTAAACGCTAGGCTTTAGTGGATCTCCAGTTCTGACCCAATATATTGGAGCTAGTCTATCACCGTAAATCGCAACAGATGAGATATAGACTAGCTTTATTTTCTCAGCACCATTCTCTTGCGCTTTAATCGCTTTGATAATATTCTCTATACCGCCTACATTGATTCTCTCTGCAAGGTCAGGATTATGGTCAGCAGCTGGTGCAATAAATGCTGCAGGATGAAGTACGAAATCAACACCACTTACAGCTTCTAGAACATCCGGGTAATGTGTGAGGTCGCCCCAGACAATCTTGAGTCCTTTATTTTCAACTACTCCTTTCTGACCAATTGGAATCTCATCATTAGGAAAATATACTTTGAATGTTCTCTTGTTAGACTTCGAAGGCCGTAGCAACAGAACAATATCGTATTCTTTGTTTCTCCTGAATAATTCTTTGAAGGCCTCTCCACCCATCGAACCAGAAGCACCCGTGAGAAAAACTCGAGTCTTAGTCATAGTAAACTCAAACGAAAATAAGCTCTTAATAACGATTCATTGAATGTACTATAACCAAATTCCAAGACGGCTTGACAGTTTGTACCAGCCTCGGCAATTAGAGGGGGTCTCAAGATATTATTGAAACCCTCTCAATACCTTTTACTTGACGTCAGCCTTTCTTCTCTTTTTCGTAGGGTATTGCTATTGCCTTGGGTGGTACTGACTTCCTGATGAGTCCTAGTGCGATGATAACCAGTACATATGGAAGCATAGCAATGAAATTAGCAAAGGGAAGAAGTATTGGGAAGTATATCTGAATGAAGTAATTCATTGAGATCAAGAAGCCAAAGAATAATCCAGCAGCCAGAACACCAAAGGGAGTCCAGTTGCCGAAAATCATAGCGGCAAGTGATATGAATCCCCTTCCAGAGGTCATTTCTTTTGCAAATGCTGAACCAAATCCAATTGACAAGTAGGCGCCACCTAACCCTGCTAGACAACCGCTAATGACGACTCCAATGAATCGGGTCCATTGTACACTCACTCCTGCAGAGTCGAGAGTACTAGGATCTTCACCAGCAGCTCTAAGACGTAGACCAAATGGAGTTCGGAAAAGAACGAACCAACTAACACCTGTAATTATGAACATAAACAAAACAATAGGTGATATCACACTAAAAGCAGGCCCTAAGAATGGATGATCCAGAAGTGCTGGAAACATTAGATCTGGTACAGTATTTGTAACAGGTTCACCTTGTCCCTTTTGATGCCAAACAAGTTCAAGCAATAGTGTTGATAAACCAGTACCAAAGAGAATTATTCCAGTGCCACTAACAATGTGATTACCCTTATACTTCACACAAGCTACACCATGTATTGAGGCAAACAATCCTCCCACCATTACTGCACCAAGGAGTCCTAGCCATGGGTCTTTCGCGTAGTAGGCTACAGCTGCACCAGTGAATGCACCCATGAGCATTATACCTTCTAGTCCGATATTTACAATACCACCACGCTCGCTATACATACCTCCCAGTCCGGCAAGAACAAGGGGTGTAGCCATCTGCAATGTAGTCGCGACCAACCAACCCGCAATAGCCTGTTGTTCGACAGGCATAAAATTGATTGCAATCAATCCGATTACGATAGATGCAAGAACGGCTAGAGTCCTATATTGAGATTGCCAATTTATTAATCTCCAATTCATGAACCTTCACCCTCCTCTATAGTACCCTTTGCGAGGAAATTTAGTGCAAACCAAAATAGAAAAGAGATTGCGGACATGATAAGTGACGTGACTTCTATTGTTCCTGATCCAACATAGAAAGCAATTCCCGCTTCCAACCATCCAACAGCAATTATTAGAAGGAGAAACGAACCACGCGGGTCATGCGTGAATTCTGTAACAAACACCAAAATTCCTGTAAGTGCTACCAACACTAATATCAATATAGAAACCAAGACCATTGGAGTAAGTGTGGGGAGAACCATGATGTTTCGAGCTGTGCCAAGAGCTATGAAAACAGAACTAAGTCCAAAGAGAGCAGCTAGGACCCATGGTAGTGCTTTAGCTGGTTCCTTCTCAACAGCATCCTTGGCGGTTTGAGAGTGATCCACTAACCATGAGATAATTCTTGGAGCTGCAACAAAGAGAACAACTAATCCTTGAATTACTTTAATCATTTCTGCTGGAACATGTGCTATCACTTGCATTGTGTTACTGCCAGCTTTCAATGCACCAAAGAATAAGGCGGCTGCAAGAACACCAAATGGATTATTATTCCCTAAAACCGCTACAGTAATTCCATCCCACCCTAAACCTGCACTCCAATTAGCGGTGAAGCGGTCAAATGTTCCTATAATTTCTGTTGAACCTGCAAGTCCAGAAAGACCTCCACTTATACCTAGAGCAATGGCTACTTTCTTCTTGCTATCAATTCCTGCGTTCTCTGCCGCATCTATATTATGTCCAACAGCTCTCATCTCATATCCAAGCACTGTTTTGTTAATTAAATAATCAACACCAAAGACGGCCATAAGAGCAATAATGAATCCAAGATGGAGGTAATTTCCAAATATAACTGGAAGCAGTGCGGTATCATAGAACTGAGGTGTCCGCGGAACCATGCTACCATCCCAAAATGGTCCATTTTGACTTACTAACCAACTAGTAAATAGAATTGCAATATAGCTTAACATCATCGTTGTAACGACTTCGTGAGCTCCTCTGTAGGCCTTCAATAATCCAGCAAGGAATCCATAGCCAGCTCCCGCAAGTACGCCTACTGCTAAACACAGAATAGGGTGCACGACTATTGGAAATGCAAACAGGTACGCAAGAAGAGCTGACGCCATTGATCCCATAAACAATTGACCTTCCGCACCTATATTGAAGAGACCGCATCTGAACGCAAGAGCAACGGAGAGCCCTGTTAGAATAAGTGGTGATGCATACCATAGAACTTGGTCCAATTTTGTTATTGCGCCATATGAAAGCCAGACAAATGCTACACCCGGATTATATCCTGCCATCACCATAATCACGGCAGATACGACTAATGCAAGAAGAACTGAGCCTATTGACCAGTAGAACTGGTTCGTGAACTCCTCACCTGTTAACTTTGCAATGACTCCCTTGTAATATTCCTCAATTCTTGCGATGAGTTCAGAGGAATTATCGGATGTATCTTCAACATCAGGATTCTGTGTTACACTCATGATATTGCGACCCCCTCTTCAGAAGCCTCATCCGTATGTCCCGCCATTAGCAGACCAAGTTCTGTTTGTGTTGCTTCTCCTGGTGATTTGACAGCGACGATCTGTCCATCATATATGACACCAATCCTATCAGCAAGGTTCTGTATCTCATCAAGCTCTGCAGATATTAGCAATACTGCAACACCTGAATCGCGTAATGCAATCAAGACTTCATGGATATACTCAGTTGCTCCAACATCTAGCCCTCGCGTTGGCTGAGCAGCAATAACTAGTCTAGGTTTAGTTGAAAGTTCTCGGGCTACAACTACTTTTTGTTGGTTCCCACCGCTTAATGTTGATGCTAATGCTTCAGTACTTGACAGCTTGATTGAATATTGTTCTACAAGATTCTCTGTGATTGAATGTGTTGTATCCAAATCAAGTACTGCGTTTAAGGGTCCACCAGCAAATGGCGGTCTATAGTGATTGCCAAGTGCAATATTCTCTTCGATTGTAAATGGTAAAATGATGCCCCTCTTGTGCCTATCCTCTGGGATGTGACTCACTTTCGCCTCTCTAACAAATCTCGGTCTTTTACCTGAAATACGAATATTATCAACAGTAATTATTCCAGATTTCGGTTTTCTAAGACCTGCTAATGCTTCTATGAGTTCAGTTTGGCCATTCCCTTGGACTCCTGCAATCCCAAAAATCTCGCCAGCATGAACCTCGAAATCAATGCCTTTTACCTTCTCAAGTTTTCTATTATCAAGGACATGTAAGTCTTGTACTGATAGAATAACTTCTCCAGGCGTCTTTGGTTCTTTCTCAGTAGTGAAAACAACAGGTCGCCCGACCATCATCTGAGCAAGATCTTGTGGAGATGTATCATCACGAGCAACTGTTCCGACTAAAGCTCCATCTCGTAGGACACAAATTCTATCACAAAGAGCCATTGACTCACGGAGCTTGTGAGTTATCAAAATTATTGTCTTTCCAGCTTTTACAAATTCTTTGAGTGTGACGAAAAGCTCGTCAACTTCATGGGGTGTCAATACAGAAGTTGGTTCATCTAGAATGAGGATGTCCGCCTCACGATACAACATCTTAATGATCTCAACCCTCTGTTGCAAACCTACTGACAGATCCTGAATTTTAGAATTTGGGTTCACTGGAAGACCATTCTCGTCACCGATTTTTGTTATTCTTTTTGCAGCAGTTCCAAAATCTATGGGAAGAACTGCGCCTATTGTACGTCCTCCAGGGATGCTTCTAACATCCATCTTCTTGAGAATTGGCTCAAGTCCAAGAACAACATTCTCAGTCACTGTGAGAACCGGAATAAGCTTGAAGTGTTGATGCACCATTCCGACACCCCGAACAATCGCATCTTGAGGTGATTTTAGATTCACTTCCTCACCATTAATGATAATTTTACCCGAATCTGGTTGTAAAAGTCCATAGAGCATGTTCATGAGCGTGCTCTTTCCGGCACCATTTTCTCCTAGAAGCCCAATAACCTCGCCTTTCTGGATTCTGAGAGTTACATCTTTATTGGCTTGGACGCCACCTGGAAATGTTTTCGTGATATTTTCAAGTTCTACAACATACTCCATACTCATACTCATGATTGAAACCTCTAAAATTGAACTCCACTTATCAGAGATGCAACTTGGAACTGCATTTCGTTATCAATCGAATATCCTGCTATTTAACCCTGCGGTCTTCAGAAAAAAAAATAAGAGAAAGAGGGGCGAACCCCTCAATCTATACTATGTCCAATAAATTGCGTCTGGAACTGTGATTGTACCATCAATGATGAGAGCTTTGAATGCCTCAACAGCTGTGATTATGCTGGGATCTAGAGTAAGAAGATCTTCATTGACTTCGTAGCCGACACCATTGTTAGCGAGGTTGAAGGCATACAGAAGGTCATAACCTTCATTCCAAGTACCATCTACGACCCAATCCTCAATGATTGTATACACTGCAACATCAACCTTCTTCAGCATTGAAGTGAGGCACAATGTTGGAGCAACTGGAGTTTCAGGATCAGCGGTACCAACGTACATTTGCGGCATGTCAACACCAACGCACCATAGTGGAACACTTGATGTAACATTCTTCGCCTTTACACTGTCGAATACTCCAAGGCCTGCGCGACCTGCTGCAGCAAAGACAATGTCTGCACCAGCATCATACATACCATTTGCTAGTGTTTGACCTGATGTTGTGTCAGTCCAAGAACCTGTGTAAGCCCTTGTGAAGTTAGCTAAGATGTTAACTGTACCGTTTAGCTGTGGATTGGTATAACCTGCACCAAAGATGTAACCAGCACCGAACTTGTTAATCAACGGAATGTCCAAACCACCGATGAAACCAATCTTGTCTGTGGTGGTTGTAAGACCTGCAATTGCACCAACGAGTGCTGAACCTTCGTGCTCATCAAAGAGCAAAGATGCAACGTTGGGGTAAACAATTGGATCAATGAACATGTCAATGATTGCGAACTTTTGTGTTGGACTTTCATTTGCTACAATTTGTAATCCCACTTCTTGGTCAAAACCAATAGCTATAATCAAATCATACGTATATATCGAACTATTAGCAAACTCTCTGAGCATTACTTCATAATCCGTTATTGCCGTAGGTTCAGCATAGTCATATGCTATACCAAAATCTGTAACAGCTAGATCCAAACCAGCTTTACAGCCGTCATTGAAACTTTTATCACCAAGTCCACCCGTAGCAAATACTACAGCTACACGTGTTTGTGTTCCGAAGGGGTTAAACATAACAACATATGCCCCAGCTCCAGCAACAACAATGATGATAATAACAAGAGCGGCCATTGTTCCTTTACTTGCCATTATTTATTTCTCTCCTTGCAAGGTTCAAAAATTGAACCATTCATGGGTACATGAAATAACAGTGACATGCAATTACAGGGCATATGTGCTATAATCAGTTCCCAAGGTGTTATTACTGACTACATTCACCTTAAAAAACCCGTTGATTTCTATTCGGGACTTAACGTACATTAAATCTACAATTGCCGATTTTTTTAAATTATCTCTTGAAAACATAGAACCTTATTATTCCCTAATTATTTTCTTAGATAATTGTAAAAGTAACACATTGAGTACCTGTGATGGGACCTTCCGGTGTGACCTCTGGGAGAGTGCTTGCCTAGTGTGTCTTGTATATATAGAAACAATGAGCGTTACTTATTGTGAGAAAGTATGGTTATTGAATCTAAATACATCAATCATGAAGATGTTGAATCCACAATATATGACACAATAATGTTAGAAAAAATCAGCTCTCTAGAGATGATCAGTAATCTTACTGCCATTGATGCAGAGCTTGTTTTTGATGCTATCGAATCACTAGTTGAATCAGGTTCCTTAGAAGGTTCATTTACAGATGATAAGAAACGATTCTTTTTATCTGACGTGAAAACATCTGATGCTCCGATCTTGGATAATCATGATGCTGGACTTGAGATGAAGAGCGCAGATACGAGGAGTGCAAAAGCTGTAGCACTATTAGGAGTTGTAATGTTAGTCCTTGGGCAAATTCTTAGAGGTCTTGTAGCAGTACATACTGGAATGGAATCCGCAGGTACAGCAATATTTCTCCTTGGTCTAGTTGTTCTATTTGCAGGTTGTTTACAATTTAGTCGTTTGAATCCAGTATCAACGATTTGATGTTATTCTCATAGATCATGAAAGTTCAACCGTGTACTTCTTACCATCAAATGGATTATCATAGAGTACACGGCTCAATTTCATTTTGATGAGTGTGAAAGTCGGATCATCGGGACTATTCCAATAATTTTCAAACCATGGAATTGCTTTAACCAAATTTTCCTTAGTTTTCAAATCCTCTACAATTTCTGCAATCGCTGTGAATCTAATTGAACCACTAGCCGAAGGAGATTTGGGCGCTAAAGTAAACTCAACTTTCTCATTGTTTTGAATCTGCTCAACTTTTGACCATTCAGACTTACTTGAAAACCAAATCGAACCATTATGAGTAATAAGAGCCATTGGGCGGACTCTTGGTTGGTCGTTGTCAATAGTTGCTAACTGTGCAAGTGGAAACCCCTCTAGCAAAGACCATATTTCCTGAAGTTTGATTGTCTTAGGATACTGTTTCATTTCACATCAACCAAATTATATTTCTAATATGAAAAGAGGTTTCTATCGAAGCAAGAAATGCTCTCTAGCAAACCTGATATGGTCATTCCATGTTGACCTCTTAATACGATTAAAGAAAATATTAGTTAACAAGAGGAATGAATCATAATGGAATTCGGTATTCAAATAGAACCTCAATTTGGCTTTGATTATGAGGATATCTCCAAGATTGCTCAGAAAGGGCTTAGCAATGGATTTAGCACGGTATGGTTTTCGGATCATTTTATGCTGAATGAAAATGCAACAGACAAAGTCTTGTTAGATCCTTGGCTCGTGATGACTGCTTTAGTTATTGAGAATCCAGATATTCGAGTGGGGAGTTTGGTGTTTTGCAATAGCTATCGAAATCCTGCACTGCATGCAAAAATGGCGGCAACGCTAGATGTATTGTCTGGGGGGCGACTTGAATTTTCAATTGGAGCTGGCTGGAAGAAAATCGAATACGATGCTTATGGATATGATTTTCCTGATGATATGACCCGAATAGAACAACTAGCAGAATCAATTCAGATCATTAGGAGTATTTGGTCCGAAGATAAGGCGAGTTTTGATGGCAAGCATTACAAAATCAAGGAACTCGTGTCATTTCCCAAACCAGTACAGCAGCCTCATCCAACTATATGGGTTGGAACTATGTATGGTAAACAGCACATGCTGAAGCTAACTGCAAAGCTTGGTGATGGAATTAATCTCGCATGGGCATTCATGCCTAAACAGCTCGAGTCCATCTTTAGAAAACTTGAAGCTTATAGGAAGGAATATGGGCGCTCCAAAGAAATCAAGAAGTCGGTAGGTTTCTGGACGCACGTCTTTGAAAATGAAGAAGACATGGAGAAAGGAATCATTGAAAGTGCTAAGAAACGTAATATTCCTTTGGAAAAATATCGTGAGCGAGTTTCGTCATCAATGTGGGGTACTCCAGAGATTATTATTAAGAAATTAGAGGAGTACAGAGATCTAGGTGTATCACATTCAATCTTCATGTTTCCACATCAAGAAGAGCTAAAGCAGATAGAACTCTTTGGAAGCAAGGTCTTGTCCAAGCTATAGTGAATCTACTTCCTAATCCTGCTTACGGTGATAGTTATTCTTATTAGTCATAACAAGAATCAGTACATAGTATCACTAGGTACTGACTGGATTGGAGGCTGAGAGCAAGTGGCAATGTGGAAATATATTGTATCGAAATGCTTGAGATCCTTAAGTTTCTATATTGGTGTTATCTTCTTTACATTCTTTCTGTTAAATATTCCAGTGTTATTTTATGGTTTAAGTCCAATGTGTTTCGTATACGGTCTTGATTTGAAACATCCATTAGGAATGGAACTTATGCATCAAGATATTGCAAAATGGGGATATGTTCAACATCCCGATGTTGCGGAATGGATCAATATGTGCTTTAGGCACATGATGAATTGTCTTTCAGGGGACTTTGGCCATTCTTATCTTACTCAAAGACTAGTTTCTAACGATCTTGCAGAGCGAATAGCAAATACTTCTCTCCTTGTTGGAATGTCGCTTTTTACTTCTCTATTAATTGGTAGCGCTCTTGTGGCTCGTGAAGAAGATAATGAGAGCGGGAAGACTTCCAAGATAAGTCAAATTTCATCACAGATAACTAGAAGCACTCCGATCTACTGGTTAGGAATGGTAGTTCTTTTTGCAGGGGCTTATGCTTTGCCTGAACAATTCGGAATTGGTTTTCCTGAATTTGGAACTATCTCATACGAAGTTTGGAACGCATCCTTGACTACTAATTCAGGAGGAATTATGATATTCATTGACGTTCTATTTCATTTAGTTCTCCCAATGAGTATTTTGACACTAAGCGGCACTTCAATCATATATTCCACTTTGAAAACAAATCTCTCTGAAAAATTAACAATAGAGAGGGCCACTATAGATTATGTAAAAGGAATAAGTTCAGAATATAATTTCTATTTAAGCTTAAAATCATCCCTTCAAGTTATCAAAGAGTGGTTTCCGGTTTTCATTAGCACTGTCGTTTTAGTCGAGGTTGTTTTTACTTGGAGAGGTGTGGGTAATTATCTATTTCATAGTATTTTGTTAATGGATTATCCTGCAATTCGAGGTTGCATTATTACGTTATCCTTGTTTGTGATTCTTGCAAATCTCATTTTCGATATTGCGTTCAACCTCTTGATGAACCGTGAGAAAATATTGAATCCGTTAGAGCGCTGTGAGCTTAGAGCAACAAATTATGAACGATTCTTTGTTGAAAAATGTAGATGAAAAATAGTGGAGAGGAGGAGGGGGAGACCCTCCTCACACTCGATAATCTATGCAAATGGTTGGTCATCTTCCAAATGAATATTGGCTTCACCCTTTTCAGGCTGTCTAACCTTTAGAAGGAGAAGTATTGATACAACAAAGAAAAGCGCCACAAAAAGCATTGATGTTAGATGTGAATCTGCTACTAAATTAGGATCATGTGTAGGATTTGCCAATAGCAGTATGGTTGCATACACAGCAGGTCCTAATATAGCCGCAAACTTACCAGTTAACGCAAAGAAACCGTACATCTCAGCTTTCTTGTCATCAGGGATGAATTGTCCGTACATGGTCCGAGCCGTACTTTGAGATGAACCCATACCAACTCCTGCAATCATACCTACAGTCCACCAGACAAGCTGTCCCCAAGCTACAAGGAAATAAGCTAATAGTAACGCAATGATCCAAATGAAGAGCGTTATTATCAAAGTCTTCCTTGTTCCAATCCTATCTGCAACCCAACCAAAGGCGAATGCACCTGGAATAGCTGCTAGTTGGGTTATTGCAAAGAAGACAAGGGTTAGAGTAGTACCAAATCCATAGACTGCGGCACCGAAAATTGCCGCGTAATAAATGACAGTAGTTATCGCATCACTAAACAAGAAATATGCAACAAGGAATAATGGAAGTCCCTTGTACATTCGGATGCTGCCAATAGTTTTTCTGACTCTCGAGTAACCTACTACAATGAGGGATTGCCCTTCTTCACCAGGATGTGGTTTTGCAGGTCTATCCTTTAACATCTTAAAGCTCGGTATTGCAAACACTAGAAAGAAGACTGCACTTAATCCGAAGGCCCATGTCATTGGAAAATCCAGCAGAATCACGATGAGTGCAATAATGATAGTAGCCATAGCTCCTACATAACCTGCTGCATACCCATTGCCACCGATACGTCCAATATTTTCTTTAGTGCTTATTTCAGGCAACCAAGCATTATAGAACGGAAGTGCACCTTGGAATCCCACATTAGCAATTATGAAAATGATCCATGCCCACACCCACATATCTAAGCCCAGAAAAGGTGGGAAATTGAAGGGAGATAATACGGGTTTTGGATCAGGGATTTGAGAATTTGTTATTCCTGGTAGGAAAACCATGAATGCTGTGAAAACTATACAAATTCCTGTATAGAACTTCATGAACTTTTTCTTTGTCCCACCAAAATCAGCTATTGCACCAAGAACAGGTGCAGATAGAGCTACAATAATCATAGTGATGCTTCCAGCAAAACCCCACATTGCATCACCAAGTGTAGTGTCCCAAACTAACACTCTGAAATACAATGGAAACAGAGCAGTGACAATAA
>JAUWOU010000029.1 GCA_030612005.1 Candidatus Thorarchaeota archaeon
CATTATTGGATTTACTGACTTGATTGGTGGTTTCCTTCTCATCATCGTTGGTGCAGTCTTTCTCACAGGAGTGAAACCGTTATCGAAGGATGAACAAGATGGATATGCATTCATTGCTGTTGGCTTCATTCTTGCAGCAATTTTGTTTGCACTACAAGCTATGGTCATAATTACAAACGCATTAGGTTGGTACCTCCAATTCGAAGCATGGCTCGGGTGGAATGTCTTCAATGATATTACACCAACACTTTGGATGTTCATTATTCTGATTACTGCAACAGGAACTCTCTGGATCTTCGGAAAATTAAGAGAGAAACTTCTTCCAGGAACAAAGGAGGTCTCTTCAAAGTGATTGGAAAAGTGCTCAAACTCATCGTTGATGGTCGAATTGTTGACAAGCTTGAGATTGCCCGTCATGCAGGTGTTCAAGTAGAGACCCTTAACGATGTTATTGATCTGTTGTGTCAAAGAGGATACTTGAGGACGGATGAGCAGAGTTGTACAGAGAACCCATCTTGCTCTGGTTGTAGCATAGCAGACTCCTGTGGCTCGACCGATAAATTGGGGAGGGCAATCTTTGTGACTGACAAAGGTAGACAATATGTAAAATCAATGAGGGGCAAAGAACAATGAGTGATAAACAATCAGGCAATGGAGAAGGGGAACTCACGCAAGCTCTAGAAATGTATGTGAAGACGATACATGAATTGGAAGAGGAGTTCGGAGCCGCAGCGCCCTCTGACATCGCAGAGAAACTATCTGTAAAAGCTCCTAGTGTCACGTCTGCACTTCAGAAACTGGATTCTTTGGGAATGGCTGAATATCATCGTTATCAGCATGTCAACCTGACCAAGAAGGGGCGTGAAGTTGCCAAGATGCTTGATCATCGACATCGTACACTCCAAGATTTCCTACTCCTCATCGGAGTTGAAGAAGAAATTGCACTGAGCGATGCTTGCGAGATAGAACATGTCGTTCACAAAGAAACAATTGAGAAGCTTGCACAATTTATGAGAAAGCAAGGGAAGAAATGATAATCTTCCAAACAGGCACAGGTAGTCAATTTTGTTCGATATTCTAACTTACACCTTTAACCAAACATCTTTTCAGTAAGTTTCACTATTATTTATTCAAAGGAGGAAATAGTGTGAGTTCGAGACTTGATACATACAGAATCTTAGTTGCTGGCGATGAGGAACTCGGGTTTAGCTTCTGCGTTAAACTATTGGACAGAACTCTGGCAGACCCAAGAGAGTTGGCAAAGAAATCACTTGAGAAGCCTTGGCCCGAGGATGAGTGGACTAAACACACCACTGTTTCGAAAGATGGTAACATAACAACCCTTGAACTAGATCTTGAATTACATGGGCCTTGGGGTTGGGAATTGTACAATGCTCTAGAACCAAAAGACTACTTCCGACGGTTTGCTGGAGTTATTCTGTGTGCGGATCCAACAAGAGAACATCTTCCTTCACAATTATCAAACCTCATAGACTCTGTAAACATTCATGTAGGACACTCCCTACCAACAATAATCATTGTAGACCGCTCCAGAAAATTGGTTAAGGGACAGACCGATGCTCTGCGAAAGATTGCAGAGGTTCTTGGACTACCCATTTTCTTTATCAGATTGAATACGGGCGAGAATATTGAGAAAGCGTTCAAGAGTCTTGCAGATGAGATATTCCTGAAAGAAACTTCATGACAGCAATCACCGTTCGCGCGAATACACAAGTTAAAGTGGCTAGGATGAGATATCTATTCTGGAGTTGGGTGAGCAATGCGATTCAAGATAGTGATTGTTTCATTGTTGGTGCTGATCCTACTTGCAGCCCTTATACCCCAAATTGATGCTGATATTCAGATACATCTATCTTTGCAGGATGAGCCAACTATCGAACCAGTCGCTATGGGAAATATGACAAACTCAAGGCATCCGAATGGAGTACCCATGGATATGTGTGTTACAGCAGATGGAACTATTTTTACTGTCAATTCGTTTGCAGGTTGGAATCATTACAGAGATTGTCATTCAAACACATTTGTTGCGTGGAATAGTAATGGAAGTGTTCAATGGAGTAAAGTGAACCAAAATTGGGAGATATCGTTCTATGGTGTTACAACAGATGAGTTTCATGTCTTTGTGACAGGCTATCTATTAGACAACCTCTTTATAGGAAAATACGATTTTCAAGGAAATTTAATATGGAACTGCACCTGGGACGCTGGAAATTTGGAGTGTGGATTTGATATAGCACTCACTGATGAGGGGTTCATAATAGTAAGTGTATGTTCAAAAGAGCTTTATGGAAACGTCATTCTGGACTCCTTTCTACTCTGTTTTGATTCGAATGGAGAATTAGTATGGGAAAAGGGGCCTTTGATATCTTATAGAATTTCGTATCACTCAGGTTTTGTTTATGTGCGTTTCAATAATACTCTGCAGAAATTCCGAAGTGATGGTACCATTGTCTGGTCAACGGATTTTGATTCTGGTCAATATATCTATGTCCACGAAGACATAATCTACGCGATTTCATATGTGCGGGGTTTATCACAAGCAAAGGTCATGGGCCTTAATCCACTCAATGGTGAGGAGATTTGGTCAACAAATATCACTTTTACTGACGCGATTCAAGAATTCTACAATATCTCACGAATAGTTCGCACAATTTCTTCAGATGGGTCTTTGCTACTACTGATATCTCTATTTAATAGAGAACACGAGAATCTATTGAAGATAAACGAGCGTGGAGAACTATTATGGAACCAAACAATCTCAATCTATTATTGGAGTTATCCGATTATTAGAATGAAAGATGAGAGTCGATTGTGTGTCACGGGGCTTCTTAACCAGTCTACTGTTGAGATAGCAGTCTATGACCTTAGTTCAATTGACGAGTACACGTACGTGTCTACCAATACAAGCACTATCTTTGTCAACCCTCTCGATATTCCAATGATAGGTATGACCATAGCCGGTGTTGCGTTGTTCAGTGTCGGTCTGATCATTTTCATAAAGAGGAGATACGAAGCATAGTTTCCTCTATTTCAATTATTCAGAAACACCATCAAGGTCAGAACAAAGTAGTACACCTGATAGGTACTAACCATAAATCGCTCCACCAAACCAAGATACTTTGTTGTGGTAGCTTTTGCTGTAAGAACTACAAGAATCAATGACACTATCGCTGTGATCAGTGAAAATGTCGCAAATGTACTCCAGACAACATCTGATGCCAATTGAAACCATAGGGCTACCATCCCTGCAATTGCAAGCATTCCTGATATCGCAATAAGTACGAGGTGTAGTTTTCCTCGAGTAGTAACGAGTTCACCACCTGCATCAAGAGGAAAGAAGATGGCGACAACAACTACTAGGAGTCCACTGCCTATGAACAAAATGGGACCAATAACAGAACCTACTCCACCGTTAATTCCCCAATGCAATCCAATGTAGAAGATGAACATAAGGATACTAGATGTGATGTTGAACTTCTCTAGGCGTTCTTTGTTTGGTGCATCAACGGCAAGGAGAGTACTAACGTCATCGCGAACATGACTATACTCTGAATCCCATAAACCTCCGAGGATCCACATCACAGTGTAGATGACGGGGGCCAACATTCCGCCAATTGCCAGTATTTGAGATATGTTCACGATGTCGCACAAACCTGTTACCTAAAGAAAATTATCGCACGATAAAAATCTAATGCGACATCCCATCTGCTTGTGTTTTTCCTCCAAATGAGAGAGCTTCATGTGTTGCATCAAGCATATGACGAAGTCGGGTCTCATCAGGGTGCAAGGTAATGGACCTCCGCCTTCTCTAAGACTTCCTCACGGAAATACCTACTTAGATCTTGAGGCGTCCGAAGGTCAACTGTCCTACCAAAGAGACTTGAAAGCTCCTCCTCCATCTGCATCAGGTCAAAGAAACCTGGAACATGCTCAGGTTCGAACTCTACCAGAATGTCGATATCACTGTCTGGATGAAAGTCGTCACGCAATATTGAACCAAAAAGAGCAAGTTTTCGAATATGATGTTGCTTGGAGAATTTTGCCAACTGCCCTTCTGAAGGTATTTTGACGCCTGTTCGCATTGGACTCACGCTCTTCATTCATTCGCTGCTATTCATAGATAGTCTTCAATGTTTTTATCGTTATCTAGAAGTGAAATGGTTGTAAGAGTTTCAGAATATGTCCCAAAAACCCGCGGCCCGACCCTTTCGCAATAGGTAATGCAGAGGAATAATTTCACAATCCTTTTCTGGAAGTTTCACTCACAAGAATGAGATGAGGGCTCGGGTTTCATGACGATTGTACTGACGTATTCCACAATAGACGAATCAAAAGAATGAGTCTAAATAATCGAGCTTATGTTCCAAAAATCACGCGGCCCAGCTCCTTCGCAATGCTTAAATCAAAATGGTGAGTAAGTTTTGAATGCCGCAATACGAAAAAACTCTGTAGTGAGTAGAAGGCGCGCTAATTTTTGCGAAAGACTTATAAGGATAAACGCTAATTACTATATAAGTGTGTTGCTAACGGTCACACACTTAGCGGAATCTGAACGGGGAATTAACAGCGTTTTCTATAATGGAAATCTGCGCCAAATTCCATGACTACTGTCGATCAAGTCCATCAAGACTTACTCGATTTTGACTTCACAACCCCATGACAGATGATGAGAGGAGAGTTGGAAAAAAATGTCATCGCGGAGTGACAAGAAACAAAACAAAGCTAAGGACACTGGTTTTACTTGCCCCGAATGTGGGTCAAAGGAAGTTGTTCAGGACCTAGAAAAAGGAGAACGAATCTGTTCATCCTGCGGACTTGTTGTTTCAGAACACCGCATTGACCACGGTCCAGAATGGCGAGCTTTTACTGCGGATGAAAAAGACGCTCGGTCTAGAGCCGGCGCCCCCACAAATTATGCTATTCACGACAAGGGCTTATCAACGATGATCGATTGGAGAGACCACGACTCTCAAGGCAAAAGATTCTCAGCAAAGAAACGTTCAGAAATTTACCGACTAAGAAAATGGCAAATCCGGACGCGAGTTCACAGTTCAGTGGATAGGAATTTAGCTCAGGCAATGTCAGAGCTCGATCGATTGTCATCACAGCTTGGACTTACGAAAAGTATCAAGGAATTAGCTGCACTACTTTACAGAAAACTTATCATTCGACGACTTGCACGGAGCAGGTCAATCGATGCGATGGTTGGAGCCTCTATCTATGCCGCGTGTAGACTTAGAAAAGCACCACGCTCCCTGGAAGAAATTGCTAGACATTCACGCGTGAACAGAAAGAAGATTGGACAGCACTATCGCTTACTTGTTGAAAAGTTGCAGATTAGGATGCCAATCTCAGACCCAGCGAATTATGTACCCCGTTTTATTACGGAGTTAGGGTTGCCAGGTATTGTCCAACAGAAGGTCATCGAAATTCTCGAGTTGGCTAAGACCAACAGAGCCCTGATCACAGGTAGAGATCCACGTGGCTTAGCTGCAGCAGCAATTTACATTGCCAGTATCCTCACTGACCATCGAGTCACCCAGAGAGACATCGCAATGGCAGCAGGTGTGACAGAAGTAACAGTGAGAAATCGATACAAGGAATTAGTTCTGAAACTCAACATTACAATGGCGCCGTGATATTAAGAGTGAATAAAAATTTACATTGCAACCACCACCACCGAGGGATCCTGAGCCCTCGAATAACTCAGGAACATTGGAGGGAACAGGTAAACAAATGTCAACCAATACACTAGAAGAGAGAAGAGACGGAATAGGAACAACTGAAGACTCCCCCAAGAGCTCATGCTCCGAATGCGGAAGCATCAAGATCGTAAGGGATAACGAAAAAGGAGAGATCATCTGCGCTGGCTGTGGGCTTGTGCTATCCGACCACCGTATTGACCATGGTCCAGAATGGCGTGCGTTCACATCAGCAGAAAGAGACTCTCGCGCAAGAACTGGAGCTCCTGCATCATATGCTATTCACGACAAGGGCCTATCAACTATGATAGATTGGCGTGACCGCGACGGTAAAGGGGGTTCATTCAATGCAAGACAACGTGCCCAGATTTTCAGGCTACGCAAATGGCAGATAAGAACTCGCGTTCACTCGAGCCTCGATCGTAACTTAGCTCAAGCTATGACCGAGATTGATCGTCTGTCATCTCAGCTAAGCCTATCACCTGCACTCAAGGAACACGCAGCTCGACTATATAGAAAGCTGATTGCAGGCAGACTATGGAGAAGTAGAAGCATCGATGCTACTGCAGCAGCAGCTGTTTATGCAGCTTGCAGGCAACGAGGATCTCCACGCTCAGTAGAAGAGATTGCCGAGCACTCAAGAGAGGACAAGAAGAAGATCTCTGCACACTACAGAATGCTTGTTACAAAGCTAAAGATTCGCATGCCTATCTCCTCACCAGAGATGTACGTGCCTAGATTCATCTCAGAGCTTGGGCTCCCAAGAGATGTACAACGAACGACAATTGACATTCTTACGAGGGCAAAACAAGTGCGCGGATTAGTTACTGGTCGAGACCCTAGAGGGCTGGCAGCAGCCGCGATTTATGTCGCTGCAATCATGAATGACTGCAGGGTAACACAGCGGGCGATATCCAAGGTAAGCGGAGTTACTGAAGTGACTATCAGGAATCGCTACAAGGAGATAGTGGCCAAGCTTGGCTTGACCATGCAGACTCCTGCGCAAGTATCAGCAGCAGCATAGAGTATATGCTCTATGGCCGCGGGAAACTGCGGCCACTTTCTTTTCTTCTCATAATTCATTTGAATTGACCACAGGTTCGAAATGTAGTTTTTTACCTAACGAAAGGATTTATCTAAAACATCAGCTGATGAATTATGTCCATATCATTTGGTTAGGAGAGAGTGTCTGTGGATATATTTCAGATAATATTCGGGATTATCATAGTAGTGACTATGGGTGGTTGGTGCTGCGACTGGGTGTTCTCAGGGATGACAGACCCAATAATCGATAAAGGGTTTTCAGAGGTTTCAGAGAAATCATTGAAACCAGAATGGGTCGAATCGCAAAGGATTGAGCAAGCTACGGATGTCGAGGATGAGAACGTAATCATTGCTTGCCCAAAGTGTGGTGAAGAAATTTCCTATTCTTCCCACGTTGTAAGTATTTTCGGGAAAGTCCGATGTAAGGAATGTGGACAAATAATTAGAGAACAACAGTAATCAGGAACCATTGAACTAGTAGAAATATGTTCAAAGCCTTAGTCCTCGATCTGGATGGAGTCATTAGACACCTAGATCTTGAAATTGCAGAGAGGGCGGCTCAGTCCATAGGGTTCTCCTACAATGAACTAATGAATACGCTCTGGTACAATGATTATTCATACGAATTGTTGTGTGGTAGATCAACTCGTGAAGAATGGTGGGAGCACGTTCACAAATTCGATCGTAGACTTGATGGGGCTTCACAGGATGTTCTCTGGAAGGAAGTATTCGGGAGGTCGTATCTCGATAGAGAGCTAATTGAATATGTGAGAGGTCTCAAGGGCAAGCTTACTACGGGCATCTTGACCAACTGCGATAGGGAATCCAAGATTCAGATTCTGGAAGAGCTGGGAAACGACCACCCATTCGATTACGTTCTGTCTTCAAGTGACTTGGGTACAGCGAAACCCGAGCCAGAGGCATTCAATGGATTACTTGATAGAATTGGAGTTGAAGCAGAGCAGTGTTTATTCTTTGATGATGCCCATGCGAATGTGGAGGGTGCTCAAGACCAAGGCATTATTGCGTACTTCTATGAAGGGCTGGCACATTTACGAGGCATCATTGAAGAGGAAAGTCAATGATGTAATATCAAATATGAGATGCTGTACAGTAATCATATGTTTGTTATAGTTCGTTCTTTCTTTGCTATTTAAAGTACTCAATTTTCACCGTTAAATATTGAGAGAAAAGACTTAGTTTAGTATTAATAGTGAGCAAAAAGTAGCACCTGAATCTGCGAGTCCAAATTCCGATATGAAATGCATTAGATATCGGTAATAAACAATGAACAAAGTAACAATTACTCCCCAAGAACCGCCAGTAGAACCATGGAACTTTAAATCCACTCCCCAAGAGCCCCCAGTGGAGCCTTGGATGATTAGATTAGACGCTGAAAAGACCATAATTGGTCCCTGGTAACTGGCATAGTATAGACTGCGTATATTGAGATTATCTCAATTACCAGTCTTAATCTCTTTTTATTTTTAATTCTGTTTAAGCATACGATACAAATACACGTCTGCTTAGTGTTCTATAGTATTAGTAATCTATGGAAGATGAATCAATGAGGATTCCAGTAAGGGTATACCTTCATTCTGGAAATATCGAACAAGGAACACTTTCGTATCAGAAAGAAGGTCCGGAAATCACGACCAAAGATAAGGTGTATAATCAGTCCACTAAAGATTCTATCACCTACTCAATTCTCGATGATTCTATCTTTGAACAAAAATATGGATTATCGTCGAATCATAAGATTACTCTCAAATCAAAATCAGTACAAAGAAGAGTAATAGACAGTATGAATAAGCAATATGATCTTTATCCACCAAGTACTAAGGGATGGATAACTCAATTATCAGATTCAGGAAATGAAGTCTTGTTCATCGTTCAAGATATCGTGTCAATAAACAAGAATCTGATGACATTAATGAATTTAGAAAAAAACGAGATAATAGATTGCTTCCTTGTTAATCCATATGAAACTGAATTAATATTTATGAACACTGATTGGACAGTTTACAATCTGATACGCAATCTAAGAGAAATTGATGAGTCAATAATTGATAGGTTACTGGATGGTCCTCCGCCATCATGGGATAGTTTTGCTTCCATTCTTGAGGGGGTTAATGTACCTCAGCTTGAATTGCAAGAAACAATGGGAGAAACCATGAATCAGCTTGTACCATCATCTTTTCCAGCAAGGACCAGAAAGGAACTCATGGCATTCCTTGCTTGGGTTCAGAAAATGGAAATCCCAGATGAAGATCCGCTTGATCTTATTTACAAAATAGCTGATTCACCAATTTTCTCAAGTTTAGTTTTTGGTCATATCCAATGTATACTAGGAAAAACAGCTCCGCCAGAATACGTCCGCATTATGACAATGGCAGATAGAGGTTTGTTGAAATTACCAATGCTCCCAACCACAGAATCAATTGAACAAAATAAATGGGAAATGGCATGGTATAGATTACGAGAACTCTTCCCAAGTAGAAGAGATAGTGTACTGGAATTAGCTGATAGATTGAATAAGAGTCGCACAATTTTGACTTCGCTACCCATAACAAGATCGCAGGCTCTTGCAACTAGGGAAGATTGGATAGATAGATTCGCATTAGTGAATTATTCTCTCATCATTCGGGGCTTTATTCAAAATAAGAAGCTTGGATTAAATACTGTGGTTTACGTTGGTGGAACACATAAGTGGCCTCATAAACATCTTTCATGGACAGCCCGACTTGGTAATCCAAATGATAAACCTCCCTTCATTCAAGTCATGGTTATGCCACCAACTTCTATGGAACAAGCTATTAGAGCATTACCCAATCTTTCGAAAATCGAATGGTCAGCAAGTTATCTCAATTTAGATCTATTTGATAAGAGGAAACAAAAATGGAGAATACATCTTTCAAGAATCTATAATTCTTTGCGGAGTAAGAGAACACTCCGTCAACTTGAAAGGGAATTCCTCACTCCTACGCAGGGACCAATATATGTCCCTACAAGAGCTGAAGCCAAAGTTCTTGATTATCTATCTTGGCAGATGTATCTAAGTTCTTTAGAGATGGGTGATTATGAAACATTTCTAGAAATGGATAATATTCAACTATTAGATATTATAACCAAACTAAGAGATCACGAAATCGTAAAAATCCAGTATCTATTACGTATTCCTGGATTAACAGCTACATGTCATATTGTAGAAGGACCCCGTCAACAGACACAATCACTAGTTCGTTCATTCTTGAAACATATGCCCAGTACAACTGCAATGGTTGAAGAGGGAGGATCTAAAGCCTATATTATTTCAAGAGTTCCTGATGAAAGTGTTTACGATTTATTTGCCAATCTATCCACTAAAGCATCAGAAGTGGATATGAAGGTTAGATGTTTACGTATTGATGCTTATGCAGGATATCAAAACAATCTTTACTCAAGACTGTTGAAGTCAGATGGAACTTGGGATGATGATATTTCAGGTTTGCTCAGTCAGATGCGCCCACGTTGAACTATCCAGTCCACTCACATGGCATAGAGTCAACAACGCCCTTCATTTTCTTTCTCATAATCACTCCGACCACAGATAAAACACCAAATCCTCCCAATAGAGATGTATTGCCTGCATCCAGCTCAATCTGCAATGATTCATGTACGACAGCAATTGCAAGGGGATAGGTGCGTTCAACAGCAACAGGTAGACCGACCACTGTAACATTGAGAGAATAAGTCCCTTCAACTAAGGGTAGAAAGTCAATATCCAAGATAGAGTAAGAATCAATCTCAAAATTCCAGGAACCAAGTTCATCATTTCCAGGACTAAACAGTATTACATCAAGCGACCCAAGCCAATCAGCGCTAGTTCCGAGTACACTAACCGACACGCTCAGAGTGTTGTTTCGGCTGACAAAGAGACTATGCGCACTATCAATTGCAATGACAATGATTGGCGTTATCTTAATGATAATCTCACCAGAACATGGAGCTTGTGAGTCGGACCCTTCGAATGTAATTCTGACCGTGTGAGTGCCTGCCAAGAGACCCACAATATTGTAGCTGACCACTCCGCGACTAGCCGTAACAAGGATCTCTTCCAATTGCATGATTCCGTCAGTGAGTATAGTGATAGTAATTGTCTTGCCACCCATACCCCCAATAGCTCCCTCAAGTGTCACAGAGAATGGAATGATCTCACCGAACTCTGAAAGTTCGGGAGCCTCAAGCGTTACTGAACTGAGATGTCGAACAAGAACAACAATCTCAATGGATGACTGATTGTATAATTCATCGCCCAGGAATTCAACGAGAATACGATATTCGCCAGTAAGAGATGGTGTCCAAGAAACCACGGTACCAAGAAGGGTAGAAGTGAGAAGAGTTCGAGTGCTTAAAGGATGCCCATAGATCTCACGATCCAGAGAATCGTAGATGCTCAGCCATACATCAGCTCCATCAATAGTTTCCATTAACGAGTCATTCAAGAAGAAAGTTAGAGAGTGTAGTTCATAGATAAGACCTGTAAAATTCTCATCAATCTCAAGCGTAGTGACACTTGTGATTATGAAGTCGATATGAACATCACAGCCTAGTCGTTCTATGCTTAAAATAACAATTATAGATAGAGTGTAGTGACCAACAGGAAGAGAATTGATGAACAAATCCACCGAGGTTTGGTTCCACTGTAATCGACTGGTCAAGATCACGACTCCCTGAGGACCTGTGAGCTCAATTACAAAATCAAGTTCAGTAAACGGAATTGGGTCAGAGACCTCATCTTTGATGAAGAGCCTAAATCCTTCCTCAGAAGAGCGGTCTATTGATGCTGGAATTGATGAAATGACCTCGGTAGTTCCGCTTACCCAAAATTGTAGAGCTGAATTAGAAGCATGGTAGTGACTTGTACCGCCAAAAGATACAATGAAAGTGATATTGCCCATATTGTATAATGTGATATTCAGGATTATCGGTTCGCTTCCCAATTGAATCAGGTTTCCTTCAATGACCAGTCCAAAGACTTGATGGTGTGCCTCGAAATGAACAGTGAATCCCTCAAGGGGAGTGCTGCCAGTGTCTTCTAGAAGAATAGAGAAAGATGCGTCAGTCGCTCCAGCTATCACATCATCAGGATTGAGAAGCTCAAGTTGAACGACTGTACCGTATTTCACATTAACCTCTTGAGAAGAACCTGAAGGGAGATAAACTCCGAGACCTTCGAATGAAGCGCCAAGAAACCATAACCCCTCTTCTGCAATTTGAACTATCCAAGTAACGAAGCCATTTGCATTTGTTATCAATTCCACAGGACCCATCGAACTTGCTCCGGGACCATCGAGTTCGAGCGTCACGTTACGTCCGATCATCGGGTTTTCATCGTGGTCCAATAGCTGAGCAGAAATGTCCAGTGTTTCTCCGACCTCAAGATCGAGTGTCGATAAGGAGAGTACCAGCTCTGTTGTTGAGTAGATTGTGTGGATAGTTGAGTCAGTGAAGCTATGCACTGAAACCGAGCCAGTAGACATGAAGGATACTGTGTACAGACCCACCATTTCAGGTGTGAATTCGACAATTGCAAGACCCTCCACTACTGAAACCGTGATGGAGTTTGTCCACAATCCAAGTTTGACTTGTTCACCATAAGGATCAAAGACTGACACAGTGATAGATATTCCATCTACAATTCCACCTAGATCATCAATCACCAGGAAGGTTATGTTAGTCAGTGTGTCAACTGCCGGAGGATAGGGAACTAGTGAAACAGAAACACTGCTGTGTGTCATCACAATCAATTGGTCTTGAACTTCACCACCAATAAGAAATTCTTCAGCGACAGGGCCCACATTGACAATCAGGACTCCATGAGAATCATCTGCAGTGTACGTCACACTTGCCATTCCTGATGAGTTGGTCAACACATTAGCAGACCATAGCGGAACCAAGTCCATTCCAAGCACTTCGAAGTGTATTGTCACTCCAGCCTGTGGAAGTGCAGTTGTTAGATTATAGACCAGAGTAGTCGAGTCAAACAAATCAATCTGTGCAGGAGCGATCCAGAGAGTTCCATCCACGAGCTCAAGGACTGAGCTTGTCGAGGTTGTTGAATTGGTAAGGAACAAAATGTCTCCTACATGAAGAACAATAATGTCAGCAAGACCACCCTGAGAAGGATACCAAGTGATTATTGTCAGTCCATTTATCGAGGGGACTTGTGCATCAAATACCTGAGAACCTCCTTGCTGAATACTAAAATGAATGGTACGTCCAATGATATAATTTCCTAGAGAATCAAGAAGAGCTACTTGGAACTCGAGAGGGTCTCCAACAATACAACTAGGATTGTGATATAATTGGATGTTTGGAGTTATGTAGACTCTCTGTGCTGCGGTGTCACTTGCAGAAGAATTGTAACCATAACCAGCATAGATTGCACTGATGATAAAATCTCCAACATGACTAAATGGTTGAGCAAGATTACATTGCCCAGAGCTGTCAGAGATTCGAACGTACGTATTCAGTACTGTTCCATTGCTCCAAGTTACTGAAATGTCGATTGTGGACCCAACCAGAGGAGAGCCACTGAAGTCGAGCAGTGTTACAAGAACACCTACTGTTGACCCTTGCTTTACTGGTTGACCTGGAATTGTAACTGTAAGTGTTGTATCAGCCACAACTATGCTGTTCTTGTTTTCTGAGGTCTCAAGGAGCCAGTCTTGCGCAGAAACTTGGACCTGAATCACTAATTGCCCTGGATTTCCAAAGTCAAGAATGAGAGTGATTAGCCCTGCAGCATTGGTCACATCATCTGAGTCATAGATTATCGAACCATCGAGTGAAACTATAGTGTGTACCGTTGCACCACTGACTGGATTTGTAGCAATATCAAACAGAGTTATCTCAATAGTATCGGTTGTTGGAACAACAAGATTTGAATGAATATCGATTGAAATAATGGGGGTCTCAGAGACACCTACTCCAAGGCTAGAGTAACCTGCAAAGTACCAGAACTGTTGCACCGAAGTCACAATGATATCATTGATTCCTCGCGTTGAGGGAGTCCATGAGAATACAACAATACCACCAGATGTTGTGGAGATATTTGTGTAATCAACGCCACCACCGGTTCGCTCAACAGATACTGTCACTGTGAGACCTGATATCGGATTCGAGAGATGGTCAATTGCCACTACCTGAATCCAACCGATCACACTTACCTCGGGAGATGGATTGTAACTTATTGAGAGAGTTACTGGAATTAGCACATCGAAATCAAATGTCTCATAAGCTGAGCCTCGTGAAAGAGACCCACCATAATCAACCTCAAATCTGAAGGAACCTGCACTACTAGCACTCCATTGCATTGAAACATGACCGCTAGAGTTTGTTGTAAGTGTCTGTTCCAATAGCACAGTAGATGGAAGAAGGATAACACGAAGAGTAATCGATTGACCTGAAACGGGATTTGATATCAAGTCTTTCAATTGGGTCCACAGTGTTCGAGTCCCACCTATGGTTTCCTCAGCAATTACCCCACCAATTTCTAATTGGCTTGAAGACCATGAAGTCACCACATCAGATTCAGATGAGCTGAGAAGAAAACTCACACCAGAGAAATCACATTGGACAATATAGTTCCCGTTTTCAGTAAGTGTAATTGTAACAGATGCATGACCTGTTGAATTAGTAACAAGGATCGTATCAACAATATTCACGAAAGACGGGGATGTGATAGTGATATGCAGACTCTGTCCACTCAATACATCTGAATCTTGAGTCGTGAGTTGCACTGTTAGTGTAACTGTTGAGTATTGACCTATTGCGCCAGTTCCTAACCAAGTGATCACAGTTTGCTCGTAAGCGTGAATCATTCCCTGAGTTTGACTTCCATCTAGAGAACCATTTCCATCAAAAGTCAGAGTATAGGTGAAATCGCCTCTTGTGGTGGGAGTCCAAGAGAAAGATCCAACAACAGAATCTGAAATGAGAAAAGTGGAATAGACGATTGTGTCAAGGTCATCTCGAATTAGTAGTGAAACCTCTTGATTCGCAATCAGTGAATCATTTTCTTGATAATGTAAAGACCAGCCAATGGATACATCATTGTTCACAAGACCGTCGGTCTCTGAAGGGGTTGTAAGATAAGTTGGATTCGGTTCTGCAATTGTTACTTGATCTCTGAGATCTAATTGGGTACAGTCTGGTACGTCAATTGTAATCGTGAGATTGTAGTCCCCTGCATCAAAGTCTGTACTCGGAATCGAGAACCAGAATGGAGAGGTCTCATCGTAACTGTACTGCTGATATATCGGTGGGTCACCAAGACGAATAGTGATATGACCAATACCAGCATCACCATCTCCAGCAAGTGTCCAAGAAATGGTGCCATTGATGGTTTCGCTCATCTTCACCACTGGAGTTTCAATATCAAGAGACCCTTCAAGAGTTCCTTCCACTTGCACAGTGAGTGTGTCATATGCGCGCGATGAACCCCAATCTTGAACCATGACAAAAACGGGCCACGAACCTAAGGTCTCTAGACTTGATGGAACAGGTATTGAGAGAGTATCTGAATTGGCGACATTTGTAAAGAGTGTAGTTTCATCGAATGCGTTCACAATAACAGTATGACTTGGCTCTGAAGAGGAGACACTTACTGAGATATCAAATGTTGAACCGAGCTCTGTGTTCGCACTTGCACTTGAACTTAGACCAACACTAGGAGTATCAAAAAGTTCACATCGGAGTCCAAGAATTGAAACCATCTTGAGAACACTCTGAGTGAATACGGGTTGCCATAGCACACTATTGTTGAACCAACCATCACTGAAGTGGGATGACCTCAAAGCACTGAGAACTGTGGAAGTATCTACAGAATCGAGATTTACGGAAAATTCTGATGCATGGAGAAGAGAGAGTGTAGCTACATCCATGCTCAGTGCCATGAGGTCTGTGTATTGAATTCGAGATTCAATTGAAGCGGCAATCTCAGCAGCCATTGTTGGAGTAACAATTCCAAGTCTAGTGGCCGCGCGAGTTGATAGAAAATCGATGGCTTCTTGGAAACCTGCAAATGGTTCAAGGATCCATCCCGTCGCATCCCAACTTCCAGAGCTATACTCGGAAAGGATTGCAGTTTCTAGGGCTGCTCGATAAGGTATTGTATCCATCTCACCAAGGAGGAATAAGGTCTCTACAGCAGCCACTGAATGCTGCATATGAGCAGTTCCCATGATAGAGGTTGGGCGATAGTGTCCGGTTATGTATTGGCTCTGAGATAGATAGAGCGTGATATCAGAAATCATAGTCGAGTCAAAATCCATCCCAAGTGCATTTACTGCACTAGTCCCAAAGTACTGGCTCCAAACACTCTTTGTCCTGTATTGATTGAATCCGTACTCAGGTGCACTCACGGTTGTTAGATTTGACCAGAAGGGATAGATTGTCAGACTCTCAAACCCGTTAAGAAAGTCAACTGCAAGGTTCAGGTCGACTAGCGGTGCATGTACTAAGCGGCTAGATTCTAAAAGCCAGCTCGTCCACATGAGTGATGGAAGAATGTCCATTGCTTCGAATCCGATGCTGGTTGTAATTGATTCTATGTTGGTTGTAATCCCAGATGCAATCGCTCCAGAGGTTTCTCCAAGAGATTCAAGACAGAGAGCTACCCTTGAGGTTTCTCTAGTCTTTGCCACAATATCATCTGTAGCAGGTTTCAATCCAAAACCACCAGATCCAAGTTGATTATTGGAGAACCATGTGAGACCTGCAGTTCTATTCTCAGCACTCAGGGTTCCGAGAAGCTCCATGGTTGCTAAAGCTGATGCAGTACCTGTTACAATTTCCTCATCAGGACCATTGGTATTTCTAAAGGAGCCATCGCCATTTGTAGTTCGTGTCAATATCCAACTTGTCAGCTTTGCTGGGTCAGGATGAGCCAATCCTATGAACGCAAGAGACCTCAGATATTCAGAAGCATAGTTTGTCCGCGGAGAGATGCTGGTTGGATTTGAGCCAATTGCGCCCCAAAGATCGGGGTCACCTGTTTTTGACCCATCGATAACAAGTGACCTCAACCATAGCTCGAGATCATAGTCGGATATCTCACCTAGTTGGCCTGAAACAGCCAGCGCCTCAGTGACATAGTAAGTTGTTGTAATATAGTTGTCAAACCCACCTGCTACTTCCTGTCGTGAACTAAGATATTGAACAATTTCACTTTCTGGAAACTCAGCAGTAAGACCCATAGTCGTCAGAATCCAGAGTCCTTGTGCTGTACTTTTACAACTCACAACTCCTTCAGCGGTAGAAGTCATGAAACCAGTTTCTGATCCGAAGTCAATCATGAGGTCATTGAGAATATCACGAACTAGAGGTGTGTTGTCTACAATCCAATTAGTCCAAGCAGCTCCTTCGAGAAGGTCTGAAGCTGAGTGAACTGCATAGTAAACCGATACAATGAGAGGCGCATGAACATAGCTGAAACCGCCTGCGAGCATTTCTCCTTCCAACGCTTGAAGTGCGGCCAGATTAGTAGTGGTTGTAGTTTCTCGAACTGCATTGCAATAAGCCACCGTGTTCTCTAAGAGACCTTCACCTGTTGAAGTGAGAAGAGTCGGGTCCTCATATGCAAACAGAAATACATCAAGAGGCCAAGAATCGTATCTTAGTGGAGCAGTTGTGGAAATCGAACTTCCTGTCAAATTGACCAGCCGAGACATCTCAGTCTGAACAGTATCAACGGGAAGGAACAGACCAGCCTCAGTACTCAGTGTCGAACCAATTGTAAGAGGTACTGGTTGTGAAAGGAAGACCGCTCCTGCATATCCAGACTCAGTAGCCAGGATTGTCGCAACAGAAGCGGTCGAAGAGGGTGGACTTCGGGCTGATAGCTGATGAAGCAACCAAGCCGAACGTCCGGTAAGAATCAGGGCGATGTCTTCTCGAATCAGAATATCCACTATGCTCTGTGAAACCTGATTTCCATTGGATGAACCCAAACTGCCGTCAATGATTATAGCAGTGACATCATGTAACAGTAAGGGATCTGCAAGTACATCACTAGTTTGTAGTACAGAATTTGGAATGCCCATCGAATTCAGCAGTGCAGACCAGTCAGTACCAAGATTGGAGATATCTCCTCCAACAAGCTCCAGCACAATGTAAGGATTATTGGAAACCGTTACTCCAGGATCTGCTGAAGTAATTCCGAGGTCTCTCAGATCATTCTGAACATCCATATCATTCAGCTCCAGCTCAACATGAACAGCTGGGAATGGAATACTAGAAATTATCATGCAGACCAAGAGTAGAGATAGACCAATGCGTTTCATACGGTGATAGCGCCTCCGTTTTTCATACTAGGGCGTCCAGCGGGCCGACCGTTCTGCGATAAGTTGACATGGGAACTGATGAGAAAACAAATCTTATCGCCTGCGGATGGATGTAAAATAAAACGGGAGTCGACCCGGGACAAGTATGCTAGCTCGCCTCGATGTATTCTCATACCCCAACCCCCACGCCGACGAAGCTATAGAATACTATCAAGACAGATAGTGCGAGAACTAGTTCTGCAAGTCCTTTCCCCTGATGCTTTTGCAATGCTGCTCCGAGAAGAGAAACATCTCCACCTTTCAAAGAACTATTGAAGAGTACTGCAAGAGAAAGATACCAGCATAGTAAGTAGACTGGTGCATTTGCAAGAAGCACGACAGGAAGGAAAAGAAGAGAGAACCCAATAAACACAGATGCAATAGTGCTAACAAATAGTGCAGAAATTAATACTACGACCCTAGGAGGAGAATCCACTTTCAGGAAGAGATTCAGCTCTGCATACGTACTCCCGGCTGCAACACCTTTCAAGTCAATTCTGAACAGCGAGCAGATTGCATATCTGACAGCAGTATTGATTATCGATCCTGGAAAGAATATGATGCTAACTGCCGATAGCATCGCATTTCTTGTCCATGCTCTAAACACTCGTTTATTCCCTGATAATAATATCAAGGAACGTATCAAAGTAGCAGTGAACACAACAGCTGGCGCCACCTTTACTGAAAACACCAAGTTAAGGACGAGCATCGTTCCTAGATCATATTGCAATGCCAGACCTCCTTTGAATGACACGCTTTGGGTTTCGAACATAGAGCATCAAGTTCATTGTTTTCTCATGTTGTATTGTGTACAGAAGATTAGTAACTCTGCCGAAGAAGTAAGAAGTTCAACATGGGAGCCAGTCATGAAGCGTGCTCATTGGTTAGACAGTGAAAACGCCAAACAAGGGTTATGCGTGCTCTATTTTTTTCAATAATCGCCCATGTTTGACTTCTGCAGTAGGTCTTGGTAGCACTTTGCAGGATATGACCTATCCTATGAAGAAAAAACTGCTATTTTGATCTAGAGAAAATAGTTGTCTGAAGATATTGCTCAAGATTTGATAGAGGTAAGCCAGCAGTATCTACAACTTGTATTCCTTTTTCAGCGCAGACAACCTCAAGAACACGAAGTGCTGTTGAAGTCCAGTTTGTTACATCCAATTCGCCAGGAGCAACAATAAAGCGGAGGAGCCTGCGGAAACCTTCACGCTGAGAAGAACTTAGCACCCGTGCAAGGACATTGAGAACTATTTTTCTATCACCAGTACTCGAAGTACCACAAAGAACTAGTAGTCGCTGAGCAGAATCGTATGTGTCTAGGGTTTCCAAAGCTTTCAGCGCAGTGAACCATGATTCCTGATCTTCTGCACGTATCAAATTATCACAATACGCAATTACACCGGGATCTTTGCGTGACGCAAGTTCTAGCAAAGAGGGTTCCCTGAGAATGATGTTAAGAGAGTTGGTTTTTACAGTGTCCCATAGACTCTCAGTTAGTGTATCATCAAGTGGCATGGTCATGCTATCAGGGTTGATGTCTAGAGAAACCAGGGTCAGCTGATTCGGCTTCATGATAATTAGTGTTTGATGATACTAATAAGCTCCTATTGATGAGCCTATAATGATAAGTAGAAGTATGAATACTGAGTTGTGAAGATGGCAAAGAAGAAGGAGAAGATCGAGTCAGATATGATTACCACATCAGAGTGGCTTAAAGGAAGTAGAAGGACTCATGATATCCATATTTTGAAACGTCTTATTGTTGAATCATCTTCTTGGAAAAGCGAAACGAGTCCTCTTGATAAATCATTATTTGAGAAGACCTATGATTTGAAACCGATTCCAAAAGCAGCTGTGTCATCAGATATGCTCAATCGTAGTTTGGGTTATGAAAGAGTAATGGATGAAATAACAAGCAGAATGAGAAAAGTCCAACCCAGCGGAGATAGTCTAGAAGAACAAATCAAGTCACTCCTCCCTAAGGATTTGCCAGCAAGCGAAGTCGAATCATTCTGCTATGCATTTAGTAGAATTGTTCTTGAGCGAATACCAATGGAAACACGATGGGAAATTGTACCAATTGGTTTGGATGCACTTTCTGCAGCTCTCCTTCATCTATACATCATCTCCAATGCAGTGCGACAAAAAATTCCGTGGCTATTGACAATATGGAAACTAATGCTCAAAGAGGTCAAGATTGATGCAATGAAATCAATCTATGATTCAATGTCAAAAGACGCAAGTAAAGACCATATTCATGAGATTATGCAAGAAGCAGACAAACATATCAGTGATGCACTTGGGAAAGACCCAACAATTGATGGCTTCTTACCTCCTCAAGACCCATTATCTAGAAAAATAAACGACTGGATAAGATTGGTATCTGCAACAAAGAGTACAGACATGAAAACGCAAAAGAGTGATCTTAGGAAAGAGATCAAAGGAATCATTGCAGACCTGTTGGGATACAGCGCAATATTAGCAACTAAGATAAATGTCCATGGCACACCTGTAACAAATTGGGATATCCTCGCCTTAAGGTCAGATGGTCCAACTGCGCAAGCTCATGAACCATTATTGAGCTTGATACGCGGTGAATTCAATATTCTCAGATATGATCCAATTCGAAAACTATGCATTAATCTTTCATCAGTTGAAGAACCAGGACATCCTACATTAGACGATTTCCATCAAGTTTCTGACTTCACAGGCAAAAGAATTGCATACTATGAAATGCATCGACTTGAGCCTCTCCTGAATGAATCCTTCATCCCAACGCTAAGAAAGCTAGGATTGCGCTATCGATATATTTTCACACCAGTCCAGCAGCCAGGAGTTCTCTCAGATGGACTTGTTGAGAGAATGATCTTGACAGAGAAGGAAATTAGAGGTTGTACAATACATGTAGAACCAAATATATCGCAAGGACCTAATCCTCGTCAATTCAGGAAAGGCTCCTATGAAGCTGTTGTCGAAGACGAAATTGTATCATTGAATCTAAATCACTTTGACTTGGAGAGTGGGGATTGGTTTTCTAAATCTCAAAAAGATGTACCTGATGTGCCTGGAGAAAAACAAAAGGATAGTCTTCTAATTCAGAGATCAACAATTTCTGTTGATAAAGAACCATTCTCACTCACACCAAGACAACTTGAAATTATAGGTCTTCTTTGGAGTTTGAATGGACCCAGAAGCCAGAGAAAATTCATTCTCGAACGAGTAAACTATCCCAATCAAACTGCAAATAGAATGCTACGAGAGATGTTGGATAATCAAGTAATGAGATTGTTATATTTACCTGCGCTCGAGTTCTGTAGTTTACCGGATGGATTAATTGCATACGCGAACTGTAGTGACAGAAGATCCAGAGATAGGTTTGTTGACCATATCATAGAATCACAATCATTTGCGCGCATTCGCATTGGTGATTCCAATGATGTTGTGGCACATATTCGGGTCCCCTTGAAGAATAGTGACTCTGTAGCTGGAGTTCTTAAGAAGAGAATAGGTGAATTTTCGGACAAATACTTCACTGCTAGATTGCGTTCAACTAATACTTACAAAATTGCGACCCTGCATAAGCTAAGAGAATCAAATACAAGAAAGTGGATAGATCCATGGAAAGGGACAATTTGACCTAGAGCCATTGTTCAAGAGTTGATTGACGATTTCCAAAAGAACGCCATAGATTGGTCAATTTCTGTGTAGTGATTTCCGCACGTTCTGCGGGCATAACAGTTTCAAGAGCTCGAAGAACTTTGGGAATCAAGGGAGGTTTCAACTTGAACTCCATCTTATCTGCAGAGAGGTAGGAGGGCTCTTCGAAAACTTCCCTAGCCTCGATATATTCGACACGCTCACTTGGTAGAAATCCTCTTGCCTTGAGCAGACCTTCGAGCCCTCCATGTTTTTGCAGGAGCCCTGACCCGCGCCGGGGGCCTCTTCCTTTAACGCCCTTCTTGTGAAAGTCACATCCACAAACTATTGCGAGGTCTCTAAGATGCTCAAGGTCTAACTGAAGATGATTTTCAAAATCACTGAGGGATGCTCTCAGAATCTTGCTGTTGGACAATTGCATTTGTTTTGTAACATGAGGGCTGCCAAATAGAAGTGCATCTGAATCATTAGATACCACGGTTTTAACAACCCCATCTCTACACAATACAGCAGCAAACATTTCAGCTTCTGATGGAGAAGTAAGTACAGGAACACCAACTATTCTTCCGAGGTCTCTCATATGCTCTGCAGCAAAGTAAGCCCGAAGAGCAGGACTCTTCCATAATACTGTAGCAAGGTCCTCATCATAGGGATCTCTGTCTTTCTGGAATTGTTTGTAAAGCTCGGAGGCTTTCTGAATTAGACCGGGGTTTGGTTTTCGTTTCATGGTTTCTGGAGGTCCATCAAATACAAACACCGGCAGGACGTGATTACTCAGAGTTATCTTAACAAGGCTAACAAAGAGCCCGACATGTGTAAGGGGTAGCCGACCTTCCTGTCTGGGGTTTTGACGGATTACTGAGATTCTACGAGAAAGATAATTTGGGACATCAATAGCTATTGTTCCAGGTGCTATTTCTGAGGAAGATTTCCATTGCCAAGGGATGATGTCATCGCCCCAGTTCTTCACACCCATAGTCATCATCCACTTTTTATGCTACGAATTCCTTTCGTTCCTATCTTTACAATTACACCAGGTTGTATTGACGGAAGAGCACAACGTTCCACTAGAAGTCTTACAACATCTTCACCTTGACGAAGTCGATCAACCTGTACAACACTATCAACAGCGTGAGATAGAACATTACCACCAATTGGAGTAGGCTGTCCTGAGGTCCAATTTCGTGAGGAATGATCTGTAATCATAACATGAGTATCAAGGCCATTTATCACTCTTCGAACTGAATCGAGCGCTCCAAACAGATTTCTCTGACGGCCCTTAGTTCCTGGAGCACCAGTTAGATTGAGAGCTCCAGTCAGATTGTCAAGAACTACAATTGAAACCTCTCCAAGGTCTTGTAGCATCTCAACTTTCTCAACAATATCAGCAAGGCCTAAGACCGGTGCTATAACAATCTTTTCGAGCACCTGTGATGATTCATCTTTTGAGTGGCAAAGAGATTTCACGAGAGGAGTACTGAAATTTGTTCCTGAATCAAGAAAGACGCAAGAGGCACTTTTCATCTTTGCCGCGGATACAATAACAGTATGAGCTAGAAGGCTCAATGGTGCTCTCTCCGGACCATGAAATAGACTGATCTGTTGAGAGACGAACAACCCACCAATTGTATTGTTCAAGATTCTCGGTCGTAAACGAATTTGGGGTTCAGTGATTGTATCTATAGATTCAAGCGGCAGTCTCAACGGGTTTCTCAACCTCCTCAAGTAAAGAGAAATTTCTGTGCAACAAAACATCAGCCTCCGTACCTTGCTCCAATTGTTCAACTAGTAATCCTGGAGCATCCATATCGGGAATTAAAACAACTAAACCGGATATTGTTGGGAATACCGTCATTCTTGTTGGCGCAAGGGAGAGCAACTCAGTGATTGATTTCTCTTCTCGTGCTAGACGATAGGTTTCCATTTCCAATCCATTCTGTGAATCAATTATTGGGATCATCTGAATTGCTTCAGCAAGGAGTGGAGATGTATTTCTTATTTCAATTCCAAGATTGTTGATCAAGTTGATGACCTGGTCAAACTTTGCAGAAATAAAGAGCACATCACAATCGACATAACAAGTCAGTGAAACTGGTAGTAGGGGACGGTCACGCATCAGTTGAATTATCTTTTCTCGCGCGTCCTTCTCAATGAGTAGTATATTGTGAAACGAGTTCAGTTTGAATGACTCGCCTTCACCAACCGCAACAACTCTCTGTTGGATTCCACTCAGTGACCCTGCAGTTTGCATCTGTGAGATGAATTGTGTAAATTGAGTGTTGAGTGAACCAGGGTCCTTAATGAAAGAACAAATCCCAGCTGTTGTCCCTGCTGCAATTCCAGCAAAAATCAGCCCGTAAGGTAACACAATGACAAATGCAACCACTACCAGATAGCAGATAGCTGCATAACCAAGGATATTGAGGATTAGTCTAGCTGGAGACTCCTTAGATACTCGATTGACAATAAGTAGCAGGACCACTGTGAAAACGATGACAACAAGTAGAGGAGCAATATTTCCAAGTCTGAAAGCTAACACAATAGATACAACTGAAGCAAGTAGCTCAGCTCCCACAACCAATGCAATGGCTCCAGTAACTGCGTATTGAATTAATTTTATCATTCCTTTTCCAAACATAACTTCAAACTCCTTCAGAAACTCGAGAATGGAAGACCCTAGGAATAATCGTGAGGACCCCCGTATCATCAACTCGAAGTTGTGCGGTTTCTTGTTCAGTATCATCCATCTTTCGAATAATATGTGTGAGAGACCCTGACATGTCCCTATTCAGGCAGAGGTCATGGTCGATCCATTTTGCAATGGTGCTATGATGTACAGCATGATTACCAGAATCACATAACATTCTACTCTCACTAGTGATCACAATGTCCAATTCATTTGAACTCACGATTCCTGCAAGAGTAGGAAGAACATCTTCAACAATCTCTTGACCCCAAAGAGTTGGGTCGTCGCGAGCAAGGTCCAAGACTCTGGTAATTGGATCAATCACTATCAAAGATGGAAGGTTTGAATCTGGAAGTGTTCGAATCAGTTCTAGTACCTCAGGCTGGTCATCAGTCATTGTGATTGTGACATTTTCCACTTTTCCTCCGGATACGTCAATGTTTTTCTTGAGATAACTTACGAAGCTCTTCTTCCTATCAGTGTTGATCCACTCAACTCTACCATACTTCGAAGTATCACCCGCAAGTGCACAAGCAAGTAACGTCTTTCCAGAGCCAGCACTTCCCCAAAGATGTACGAGACCTCTCAGACCTAAGGAGGTCATCAAGGAACTTCTAAACACCAGCGGCACCACTCTCTCCTGTGGGATGAACATAATCTTCTAACACAGGAAACTTATCTACTTCCCTGGGTTTCAATTTCTTTTTCTTATTCTTCCGATCACACCCGTGAGCAATGACGGAACCAACTACCATGTCGTCGAGGGAATCTTCATCTGCCTCTTCGACAGGAGGCGCTGGAGTTTCTTCTTCTAAATTAGAGATAAGCATCTCTTCGACAACCTCATCCGTTCCGTCGGATTGCTCCTCAGTTATTTCCGCAGTCGAAAGCACTCCTTCCGCTTCATCATCAACTTCAGCGGACGCTTCCTCACTGGGAGTGTCAAATCTAAGATCGGGCTCTTCAGCCAGATCCTTAGCAAACGCTTCCTCAGTTTCCTTCATGGATCCGAAGTTTAGATGATCGTCAATACCTTCTTTGATGTCTGGTCTCAGCGCTCCAATGTTGTAAAGAGCATTAACAAGTTCAGTCAGATGAGATACAGCTTCACCAAAGTTGATAGGGCGTAGTAAGTGCCCAGTGAGCCCAACATAACCCAGTGCGAGTTTCTCCTCTTCGATATCACCGCCCAGATGTTCAAAGAGGCCTATGAATTTGCGGAGTCCACTATCACCCATAAGAAGGGATTTTGAGCTAGCCTCAGCAGGAGATAGTCTTACACACTCGTCAAGAACAGTACAGGAAATGTTGACAGTTTTTTCGAGATTGCTATTCTTCATCGCAGCCGCGGCTTCAGCAACTAGTGGTGATACTACAAAATTCACATTACCAATGAGTTGAAGTTTCTCTTCATTTTCTTCGATGGATTTTGTGATTCTTGAGGCATCTCCAACTGTTCTCAACTGCTCTTGTTCTCTGGTTAAGGTTTCGACAAATGATGAGATTGAATTACGGGATGAACTCAAGAGCCACCCACCTACTACACCGGCAGCAGCGCTAGCAATAACGGGAATCAACAGAGAACCAGAACCAGCGAGAATGACCGCGATGAGTGATGAGAGACCTATTGCAAGAGCTAGTAATGACAAAACTCCAAACCAACCTCTTGATATCCCGGTTTCTAAGAGGTTCCACTTGCTACCTTCTACACTCTTCTTCAAATCGGGGAGTTTTGATCTTGCATCACTCTGTCGGATAAGTGCAAATTGATCTGCCGTTACAATTCTACATGTTTCAGTTAACCACGTAAGGTCTGCTGAAGGCTTTGCACTCTCAGTGATGACATAAACAGTACGTGTTTCGTGCATCAATGAAAGAGAGTCATTTTTCGTTCCGCGCATGAGAGGAAGTCGTACACGACCAAAAGGTGTTAACACACTCTGTTCTTGAAGGAAACCAACTAAGCCTACATCACCGAGAACTCTCTCAAGATCCCTGTTTACGGTCTCCAACACTGCTGCCCGCATAGCAAGCCCACCCTTACCAAACTCAGCCTTACGAAGATCAAGAACAAAGACAATGTCGACGTGGACACCTTTTGTTCCCGGAACTGCCTCCAGTCTTACTCCTAGAGTAAGCCCGTTTGGATACCTACTTGTAAAGTGTTCAGTCAGCTTTAGAGCTGTTTCAATATCATAGTCTTCTTTTTCTTCTGTGGGTTTATTCTTGATTTCCTTGTCTTCTTTGAGTTTATTGATCGTTTCAGACTCCAATGTTAGTCATCCTCCTCGATTTTGCGTCCTAATCTATTATCCAATGCCTCAGCAAGACCTTGTGATAGTTCAAAGGCTCTTGCCAATCCTCCCAATTCTGAAAGCACTGAGATGGAGTGTAGAAGCCATCTCGAAGTGTCTAGTAATCCGTAAACGTCACCGATGCTCAGTCCAAATTGTGTTGCAAGGTCCTGTAATGAAATGTCAGTAGTAACTAGAGAACCTAACAAATTGTCAAAAGATTCGTCGACTGATGTCCCAGTTTCGATAGATATTACATGCCGCAATAGCCAGAGTAATTCTGTACTAGTATCAGTATTAGGTAGTAGGGCAAGAATCTCTCTTACTGTTGGAATACTCAGGTACAATCGATTTGCTGCTCGACCTAGTTTGGTCGGTTTAAGTTTCCCATCATTTGCCCCCTCAACTAATCCTAATCGAATAAGCAGACCGAGTGGGCTTGATTCAGAAAGTGATAATGGAATCACATAGTCAGCCATACTACCTAGTTCAGCTGCTGCAGCCATACCTAGAGTTACAAGATGATGACAGAGAATTCCATTTTCATTGACAGGAGTTCCACACGAACACATTGGTCCTTCTACCGTACCAGCAGTAGACAATCTAGCAGAATATCGACAGGTGAATTGTCCACCATCATAACTTATGACAATACCACCGATTACAGTTTCATTCTTCTCACGTAGAATCGTCTTGCCTAACACACTCTTACGTGCAGATTGGATGGTTTCAGGAAGAGCATGTCGCTCTAGTACGATCTGAGCAGAGACCTCTCCAAGTTGTAGAACTCTCATTGGTGCTCCTGAGTCTCTTATTGCACAGTGTACCAAGAATGAATCACCCAATATTCCATTCTCAATTTCTTCAATGGTTGCAGATCCCAACATATCTAGAACGACAAGAAGCTGTTCAGATAGTGAACCTGCATGGCCAAGTGTACTATTAATGCGGTCATACTTGGGAATTAGGGTCTCCTTCCCATTCTTATCATCAACGAGGACATCAAAGTATCTCCGCTTTGCTTCCTCAGTTTCGCCCGTGCTCCCAGCCAAGATCACACCAAAGCCAATCGTATCATGACTCGGTCTCCCAGCCCTTCCCAACATTTGATGGACTGAATTTGCTGAGAGAAGTCGTCTATAATCAGCTGGAGATTTGAAGCTTGAAAGAATCACTGTTCGAGCTGGAAGATCCATACCTGCTGCTAGAGTTGTTGTAGCGCATATGACTTTGACATCGCCTTTTCCAAATAGGCGTTCAACTAATCTTCGCTCGTTATACCCTAATCCTGCGTGATGAAATGCAATTCCATTGTGCAATAGAGACCTTAGTTCTGGGGATAATGTGACATTCCAATTTTCAACGGACCCTAGGTCTTGGTCGAGGTTCTTCTTCTCTTCAGAAGTGAACTGCCTTCCAACATCCTCTGACAATCGTTTTGCTTGAGCCTCGGCTTCTCGCCTAGTTCGGTGGAACACGATAGCTTGACCATTTCCTTGCACGGTTGTCATGACCAGTTTCCTGAGACTCTGATTTCTATTGTTGGTTGTCACTACTTTGTGGACTAAGGGAACAGGTCGCTCTTCAGATACCACAAGCTTGCATCCAAGCCACTCTGCAACCTCGTCAGGGTCTCCTGTGGTTGCGGAAAGAGCAATAATCTGTAAATCTTCAATTGAGTTCTTCAGCCGGATGATCAGACTTTCGAGCCGTGCGCCTCTTCCTATTTCAGACATCGTCTGTATCTCATCAATAACAATAGCACCGAGGTCAGAGGGCCAACTACTACGTCTACGCAGAAGTGAGTCCGCTCGTTCATACGTAGTCACCACTATATCAAATTCTGATAGTTCTTCACCTGTACCTTGAAAGTCACCTGTGCTCAATCC
>JAUWOU010000122.1 GCA_030612005.1 Candidatus Thorarchaeota archaeon
GTACAAGGACACGCCTTATGAGAAGATAATCAATAAGGACGGAGTTACGACGGAGTACGTCTGATGTCCAGATCCGACTTCTGATGGAATCGTGTTAAAGATAACAGCTACTAAGAGGGAATCAAAGAGAACAACATGATGGTTATTTCTTTTCAAGAGAAGCCATCTGTATGTCCATCAGTTCGTGGAACTTGGAATATATGATAAGAAAAGAGGTCAGGTCAAGAGAAAGAGCAGGAAAATCGGGGATGAGTTAAAAGAACTCTCAGCTAAAAAAGAGCATTTAGAAATAATTCGAAATCATCTTCCAAAGAAACAAGACCTAGATTTAGCTTTCACTGTATTATCCAGCATGGAAGAGGAATTTGGAAAGAAGACAGAATATGAAAAGTTACGACTGATAATACAGCAAGTTAGTGATTCAGTTGATTTAGTTGAAACCGAGTTGACTTCAGAAACGCTCATTAAACGTCCAAAGGAACTTGAAGAAGAGTATACTATTGCAGACCACTTGGAATCAATTCTTGAAGCAATACCAAGTATTGCAGAAAGTCAATTGCGCCCACACATTCGAACCGAGGCGCGTACAATCTTCAGAGAGATCTTTGGAGATAGGTATAGCGATCTTGCGATTGATGACAAGTACGAGATAACATTGTATGATCTTCAGGGCAATAGAGTGCCCCTTAAAGCTGCTTCGGGAGGAGAAGATGTTTGTGTTAATTTTGCATTAAGGGTTGCAGTGAATACTGCATTGCAAAAACATTCACTTTCAGGACCTCCACCGGGTCTCATAATTCTTGATGAACCAGGAGCAGGTCTCGATGAACAACGCCGCAGATGGCTTCCAGACGCAATTGCAGGTCTTGATGTTGTGAAACAGGTTATAGTGGTGACTCACATGGACGAGCTAAAGGGGTCTACAGATAATCTAATCGAATTGATTCCGCAGGGAAAGGGGCGGCAACCGCTCGTTAAAGTCGAATAGCATTCATTCATCAAAAAGTGATTGTTTGACATCCGAGATATTTTCACCCTTCACTATAAGACTCCGAAGCTTCAGCGCTATCTTACGACTACCTAGAGAAATACCACCCACGAGAATATTATCTTTCAATACCGCCTTGAAGTATTTTCCATTCTCAAGATCAACAGACACTAGGGTTTCATAGTCAGGAGAGTCGGGGTGAATAATACCGATGCTTGTCAAGTCAATTCCAGCAACTTGTAATTGGTTAGAGGGTGTTATGCCTTCGAATTTTGAACTACCAAAATCAAGCATATTCTGAGCAGCAACTCGAGCGGTAGCAGTAGCCCACGGGATAATTCCATACCACTGACCATTATGCTCCATACAGTCTCCCGCCGCAAAGATTCCCTTTGCAGATGTCTGCATGTGTTCATCAACAGTGATTGCTTTGTTGAACTTGATGCCAGAGTTCTTTGCAATGATTGTATTCGAGCGTACACCTGTGGCAATCACAACGAGGTCTCCACTGATTGAATCATTCTGTGCAGACACAATTCCCTCAGCATCGATATCTCCAGAGATACTTCTGGTTTCGAATCCGAAGAGAACAGAGATACCTTTCTTCTCAAGATGTTTCGTTAGAACTGTGCTCCCTTGGTCATCAAGTTGTATTGGAAGAAGGCGATTATCATTACTTACAACAATAGGATCGCCGCCAACCTCTTTCATCGCAGCTGCAAGCTCAATTCCTAGGATACCGCCGCCTACTACAATCTCCCTGCCAGCTCCCTTGACAGCATCTCTGATATCTAGTGCATCATCAAGTGTTCTGATGACATGTACGTTATTCTTATGGAGACCTTCGAAAGGAGGAATAAAGGGACGACAACCAACAGCAAGGAGGAGTGAGTCATAACCAGCATAGTCCTTCGATGTAGACATCACTGTCATTGTTGCGCTATCAATCTGAAATACTGGTGTTGATAATCGGAGGTTTACATTATTCTTTTCATACCAATCGAGATCATAGCGAATTGTTTCTTTGATAGTACGACGGTTTGCAACGAGATCGATAAGGCTAGGCCGTGCATAATAGCGATGTCGTTCATCTGTGAAGACGTCAATCTCAACATCCGTGTCCTTGCCGCGAATCTCTCTAATTGCACTTGTTGCAGCTACACCATTTCCTATGATTCCGATTCTGGTAATTGTAGTTGCCTCCTCTGAACAGTAGATGCTGATTCCTTTTCTTGATTATCCTTATTGAGTATGTCGAAGTAGCAATAATGGAGATTTTTATAGCAAGGCTCAATTAGTAAATTAACATATTTTCAGACAACGCTTGTAGGGAGAGGAATCTACAATGAGCCACTTTCTTTTTAGCCAGTATTGTCCTGTATGAAATCATGTCAGGAGCAGGTCCATCAAAGATACGAGCAATTCTTTTTGATCTGCATCACACAATTACAAAAACTCGAGTAGATATGGTTACACTTACTAGAGAAGCTGCTGAGAGTGCACGGATTCCGTTCGAGCAGTTGTCAGATGAACGCTTAGCAAAGGCAATAAAGAAAACAGACACATGGATGAAGGATTACCAAGTTCAGAATGGAGTTGACATTCACTGGGGCGGTGAAGTTGAGAACTGGCTCGAAATTAACAGAGTACTAACTGATAATCTTGGACTTGACAATATTCCTGACGAAACTCTATTACAGATGGAAAAGCACTGGAAAGAAACGATGGCTACAAACTGGGAGTCACTTGTTGAAGATGCAAAAGAAACCTTAGAAGAATTGCATCGAAGAGGATACATTCTTAGTGTTTGTACACGACGGCATGATAACCCTGAGAAACTCCTAAAGGAATGGGGTATAGACCATTTACTCTCAACTGTTCATTATTCTGGAGTACCGGGTTATGCAAAGCCAAGTCCGTTTACTCTACTAAAAGCTGCAGAGGATATTGGTATTAACCCAAGACTGTGTGCCTATGTAGGAAACTACGTTGTTGCGGATGTTGGTGCTTCATTGAGTGCAGAGATGCTCCCAATACTTACAGTTTGGTCAGACCCCAATGAAAAGGAATTAGCTCCAGAAACTGCAATTGTTATTGACAAAATCAACGAGTTACTTGACCTATTTGAAGGACCGCCTAACTAGAGTCACTAACTTTTTCTGAAGTGGCTGCATCTTCTTCCACTTCCTCAGAAGACTCTTCAACTTCCTCTTTCTTTAGCAACTTTCTGAATGGTCGCCGAACAGTTTCCACAAAGGACGCGAACACTCTCACTGGTAGGATTATCGATCCAAGAATTACTCTCATGACCTTGTCCGTTATTGTTGCCCGCTCAGGGTATCCAATATAGGCCAGAGTGTGTTCCTTCAGAATATCTTCAAGAGCTGCAGCAAAAGCTTCGCGCATGAGATTGTTAAGTTCAAGTCCCTTGAAGACATCACTCTCACTGAAACTTTTTCTATCAATTACACTCTTCCATTTCAGATACTTTGCTTTCTCAACAATATCAGTAAGTGCATATGCAACTTCACCAACTAGCGGGAGAAGTGCTCTTTGTGTTTCAGTTGGCGTGGGTTCAGCTTGGAGTTCTTCATATACCATTTCAATTGGATGCTTCTGCATGAAAGCTGGTTTAAACCACAGAATATGCAAGAGACCCTCAATCTTGCGAAGTGTTTCTCGGTCGCGTTCTTCAATGTGATCAGGTATTTTGTCCAGAACACGTTCTTTTGCCCATTCAACTGGACTACCTGTTAGATGCCGCCATATTTTATCAAGTTCCACAACAGCAGATGCATATCTGTGAAACTTGAAGTCTAGAGACTCTTCAATATCATCTGCAGAGAGTACATCGAATTCCTTGGTATGAAATGATTTAGTACCTCCAGCTATATCCCAGAGTTTCATGGTCAAAGAGCTTACGAGTCCAGAAGCTGTTGGAAGTACTATTCGGAGCGCATGATCACCAGGTTGTGCTATGAGATTACATGAACTCAGTGTGTTTTCAAGAGTGCCGAATTTTGTCAGGTCAGTTGGAAAGAGGTCCATTGAGCCATGACCGGTAGTAGACCAACATTGAAGCTGACCAGTCTTTACATCTCGTTCAATAATAATTCGCTCTTTGTCTCCAAGATGATCAAATTGATCAGTGAGACCCTTTGAGTAAGCCATAACTGCATAAACAACAAAACGTTCCTTGTTCGGTTTTAACCCGGGCATTCGTAAAATGAAGCCAATTGTATCTAGTGGCTCACTACCTGCTAACCAAGCTCCGGTAGCTTGATTGAATTCCCAGCGGTCACCAAGTTCATAAAACACTTTTCTGAGGTCTCGTAGATCTGAGGCATCTTTTGCCTTCTTGAGAGTTTCACGCTCCCACTCTTCATAACTTTGCTTCATCTTTGACATGCTCTTACGTTCAAGCTCAAGCCACTTACTCTCAACTTTTAGCTTGACCTTCAACTTCACAGTCCTCCATATTGTATCTTCAAGATATTGTCAGAAACGAGGGCTATTATGAATATCGATAGTATCTCGTAGATTTCTTATTCATCATGGATTAGAGAGGCTTGAGAATTTTTTCTATACTGGAGAGAGTTTCATTAATGACTATTGCGTTCTTCTTAACAATCTCGGGATCAATGACGAAAGAAGAACGTTCAGACATACTGAACATACTTTCTGAGTTTGAAATTCTAACAATTCGTCCTGATTGTGTTGTTACTTGTTCAAGTGTCCATCTCAATTCTTTAACAACTGATAGCTCTTTGAACTTAGTATATGCCATATCCAGAGTTTCAGTTGGAGTATCTATAATGAAACGCTCTTGTAGATGTGAAGATAATCCGATATGATATTCAATTATCGAATTCAATGATATTGTGAATTCAACAATAATATCTAACAAGACTGTCTGTCTACCTCGCTTTGTAACTTGGAGAATTATATGTCCATTTCCTGAAGGTAGAGCAGTATCCGCCGCTTTGATGCATCTATCAATATAATACTCCAAGTGGTGGAGATCGTCTTCAAAGGATACTCCCTGTATTGTCCTATAACCACTGACATAATTAGCAAAACAAGTAACCACTAGAACAACCGCGCCAAGAATACAAACAATAAATCCTGCAGATTCGATGAATATTCCAACAGAAGAAATCATTGCCCATACAATCACAACAAACCAAGCAATATCATTGAGGTCATCTAAGGCTCCAATGTCATACTTGCGAATCTCAAAATCTAATCTCTCAAAAACCAAAGGAATATCACCCACATTGATCTTTAAATCCCTGGTTTCAACATCGGTTCCAAGAATCCCTGCATCATAGAACTTGAGCATCCCCCGAGTTGTTAAACCAAAATCATAGAATGCACGTGTTACCGGTAACCCAAGACCAATTTGGGAGCTCAATAATAAGAGAGAGGTAATTATACTGGGGGTCATTGAGCAGAGCAGCCAAAGATATGCTCCATATGTAACGAACAGCAAAACACTAAAACTAGAAATGAGGAGTTGTTGAAGTCTGACATCCCAAGTGTCAATCAGAAGATATTTGCGTCTGATGACCTCCTCCAAATCTAAATCACCCATTAGTAAAATCCTCTAATATTGAAAATATGTAACAACCATAAAGCCTTGATGATTGAAGCGTCTGTGTGAATACAGTTAATCAATCAATGAAGAATATATCACACTGGTTTTCAGTTGCTTCCAATCGAATATGCATTCCATCTTCAAGTACGTGAGTTGCGTCCCTTACACCCACAACACCGATTGCAGTGTGTTCAGTTGCTGTAGTTGCAAATAAACCAAGAGATTCACCAAATTCAGCGATAACTACACTTACTGTTTTGAACAAATCCCCAAGTGCTTTCGGATTTTCATTGAAGAAAGATTCAAGATCATTTCCAAGTACAATAATGTCATCAGATGCCCACTCACAGTCGAGGTCCTCTGGTTTACAGACCAATCTGACGGTACCTGAAAATTCGCCGCTTTCACTGACAGATTCTCCCCGTAGAATGGGGAAACGAGATGCATCTTTTTTCTTTGACACGTTTGAAATCCCTCTGATGTACAGTGTTTCTGGATAATTCGTTTGTAAATCGAGGACTTATGCGTTTCGGGCATATGTTATTCTTCTCTTCTACCGACCTTTAACCTAATAACGAGTAATTGGTAGAATTAATTGAGGTTTCAAGATGGGTGTTTATGAATTTGAGAACAAGATTCCCGTCATCGGAAAGAGCAGTTATGTTAGTCACACAGCTTCAGTGATTGGAAAAGTTACAATTGGAGAAGAGTGCTACATTGCACCGGGTTCAGTTGTGAAAGGTGATTACGGGGAGATTAAGATTGGTGATGGAGTCAGTGTTCAGGATAACGTGGTTATACATGCTCGTCCTAATGAGAATACTATCATTGGAAGTAATGTGACTCTTGGACATGGTTGCATTGTTCATAATGCAACAATAAAAGACGAGGCTGTGATCGGAATGGGGGCGATTGTTTCAGATTATGCCATAGTTGGAAGCTGGGCAATCGTTGGAGAAGGAGCAGTAGTACGGGCACGGTTTGAAGTTCCAGACGAGAAGATTGCAGTGGGAGTTCCCGCCAAAATAATTGGTGACGTTCAAGACCATCATCGAGTTGAACTAGTGAAGTTTAAACAAATCTACAGAGACCTAGCAAAACGATATCCAACAGGATTGAAGAAAATACAGGACTAATAATCTAAAAATAAAATTAGAAGAGGGCAAATCGCCCTCCTTCCAATTACATTGAAATCATTGTATCGCGATTGAATCTTCGTACTGCCAAAGCCCACGTACTCGCAGCGAGAACTAGAGTAATCAAGAATGTGATAATGTTCCACATCCAAACTAAATTGATATCGACAGTCCCAGTTGCCTCCATTGTCATCATGGGTAGCATCATTGGTATGATGAAAACCATAACAATTGCTCCAGACATCTGATATGCTTCATAGACACGCTTTACTTTTCCACTGATTAGAATCATAACTGCTACAATGGCTACGATTAATGTTGGTCCAGCAGTAAGCAATAGGAATAATCCAGGTATACCAGGTATGAGTATGAATTCAGCACCTACCGACCAAAGTATAATGAATGTGCCAATCTCGGAAACTACAATTGAACCTAAGAGAAGAGCCATACTGGGAACGAATGAACTCAGGAGCTTGCCAAGCAATAGTTCACGGTCTGTGAGTGGTGTGCTCAAGAGAGGTTCAAGTGTATTCATTTCTTTCTCACCCACTAATGCATTTGCTGCTATCATTGACGCAGGAATAATAACAATCATTCCTAGCATGGGTGCAAGTATCGCACTTATCGACGGTAATATGAGCAGTCCAATAACGGGGTCTCCGTAGACCAGCAAGGCAACTATTCCAATCATCATTAGTGGTCCAAGGGCTCCAATTCCAATGAGTCCAAATTTTACCATTCTAACCTTCATTGCCATCTTGAGGTCTACTTTTGCAACAAGAATAGATTTATACAAAGCCATTACTTGGCACCTCCTTCTTTGATTACATCGAGATAGAGATCTTCCAGTGTTGCTTCTTCTTCAGCAAATTCCACTAATTTAATTCCTTGCGACAATAGTGATTGCATCAGGTTGGAATTATTATTGAATGGATCTTCAATGGTAACAACGATGGTGTCAGCCTCCTTTTTCATAGATGTTACAAAGTCCAACGATTCTGCAATTGAACCCGCCTTCTCTAGATCATCCACAACTCGGATTCTGAAATCCTGACTTGTTTGAAATCGTGTTCGAAGTTCTTGGGTGTCTCCACTGAGTAGAATCTTTCCTTCATCAATGATGGCGATTTTATCACACATTCGTTGTACTTCACTTAGGTTGTGCGAGTTAATGAAAAAGGTCTGGCCATATTTCTCCGAAAAGCTAAGTATCAGTTCGCGAACTCTCTTGGCTGCAACAGGGTCAAGCGCAGCTGTTGGTTCGTCCAATAGAAGGACTTTTGGTTTGTGCAGTAAAGCTCTACATAGTGCCAAGCGTTGTCTGTTACCAGTGCTGAGTTCGCCAGCAGGATCATCTTTTCTATCCCACAAATCCATGAAAGTAAGTAATTCTTCAATTCGTTCAGGTATCTCTTCTTCAGGAACATCATAGAGCCTAGCAAAATATTCCAGATTCTCATATCCAGATAGTGTCTGGTAAAGGGTATGATTTCCTTCCTCAGGCAAGATCCCTGTTATCTCTCGAACTTGCACCGGAGATTCAATGATATCAAGGCCGCTCACGTATGCAGTCCCATCATCAGGTTTGAGTAGAGTACACAGAAGCCGGATAGTCGTACTCTTACCCGCTCCATTTGGTCCAAGAAGGCCATAGATAGAGCCCTTAGGCACATTGAGTTCAATGTGGTCAACCGCTGTGAGGTCGTCAAAGTTTTTCGTAAGTCCAGAAATCACTACTTCATCCAATTTAATCACCATTCATACTTTTACTATGCTTTGCATAGATGATGGGTTATACCTTAAAATATGTGATTGAATGACCACAAATTCTGACAACCAATCTGGAGGAGTCCAGCAATACTAGATAGTCATCATTTTCTCGACTACAGCTGTCTGAGTTTCTTTGATTCCTGCAATCTTGTGAATGTGTTGAACGGTAATGTTGTACAGCTCCTCAAGATTCACAACATCCAAGAGTACTACGATATCGAAAAGCCCTGTCGTGATTGCAATTTTGGTTGCTTGAGGTATTTTCCTAAGTTGTTCTACAACATCATCCGTCTTTCCAATCTCAATTTCCATGAGCACGTAAGCTAAAACGCTATCAGCCATTTTTTTACACTCCATTATTTATCTAAATTCTTTAATTACGACTAAGGTTTCAATATCATCGATTCCGGGGATCTTTTGGATTCTGTTCAAAATCTTTGTCCTAGTTTTTGCCAAGTTTCTGCTCTTGATTGTCAGAATATAATCATGAGTCCCAGCAAGTGCAGCAACCTTTTCTACTCCTCTGATATCAAATAATTCTGGAAGAAGGTCTCCAACAAGTGGCTTCACTTTGACCAAGACGAGTGAATGTACGTCAGCTGCCTGTAGAGCGATAATCCCAATCACAACAAGTACTATACCCAAGATAGTAAGAGTCCACATGAAGGGATCAGTTTCAATAATACCAAATGCACCAGGGAGCAAAGCATTACCAATCAGTGTAATGGGAACTCCTAGCACAACAGAAATTGCAGAAAGTGAGTTTACAACAGACATCGAACCTCTTCCAAGTGCTCGAGCATACATCACCAATGCAATGAATATAGTAAGTGATGAACACACCATCAGCCAAAGAAGGGGAATGAAATTATCAATCATTACCTGCCAAGAGTCAGCTGGCATTATAGGTAGAATGATCAAGCTCATCACGGAATTCAATACAAGAAGGGTCCACACCCTCATATTCAAAGAGTCCACTCTGAGTCCTGGACGAATCTCGTATCGCTTTGTCTTCCGTTGATAATAGGTAACAAAGGCGGATGATATATTCATAGGTCCAAGAACTAGGAGCAGTGATGGAATATCGAATCCACCGGGTGTAGCTCCAATCAATAAAACTCCGAAGAGTATCGAAACAACAGATTGAATCTCGATTATTGTGGGTGTATCCTTCTCAGCCAGCAGGTCACCCATTAACAGGTAGATGATGACTAGTTGTCCATAAGGAAGGACTGTAGATGCATCAGATGCGCCTGTTAAGATGTAGTAGCTGAGGGTTGATATTCCAGCGAAAATACCAGAAATAACAAGATAGATCATCGGCTTCTTTGGAAGAATTCGTAATCTATCAAAGTCTGGATCAAGATTGTAACCAAGTGATTGTTTTCTTCCATCTACAGTTTGGCGAATACTAACAATTCCTACAAGTAGAACAGTAACTACAAGGCTCACCCATTGTGCAAGAATACCGTAGACCAATGGGTCAATGTCTATTGTATTAATAGCTACTATATCGAAGACAACTGTAATAGCCCTTAGAACCCCAGACCCAATAGCCAGTGTATAGAATAGCGTAGTGCTTGACCTCTGACTAACAGGTCTCTGGCTTCGACTGCTCATTGTAACCACCCCTCTCGGTGATAATCACATGCGGATAGTATAGACATTGTGTGTGATTATTCTTTACCGGTTTCTTCAGAAGTTTCTTC
>JAUWOU010000200.1 GCA_030612005.1 Candidatus Thorarchaeota archaeon
ATAATCAACAACGTATAGCCCGTTAGACGCATTTCTGCTCTAGCATTTCAACCCGTCCCCCCTCCACGATCATATCAACATATCAATTCAACAATCAATCAACAAATTCAGCAATTTTCCGACGGATACAGCAACGAAATAAGACCGGTTGAAACCTTTTGAAACAAATAACACTTTATCACTTTATCAATAAATCAATCAATTTGCGAAACCGCTAAAAATTATGTGTCATATATTGATACATGATGCACAAATCATCAACTAATCGATTTCCAAAATCTCCATTACTCGTTTACCAATAGCACGTTGCATTGCATCTTCAAGTTTTTTCATAGACGGTCCAAGAATATCTTTTTCAATGTCATATTCTTGCATTGCACCTATTATTTCTTTATCGACTCCCCTATATTCCTCATCAAAACCTCTTAGAATTATTTTTGCTCCTTTTTCCGCTATTTCATTTATCATCTCTTCAGTGATTACAATATCAATAGTGGGTCCAAGTATTTCCTTAAGTTTGTCTTTGTCGTTCATTTCAAAACCTTATCAACATCATCGAGTGCAAACCTAAAAAGTTTGTTCAATAGTTCTTCTAATAACAAAACTAACAGTGCAATATTCAAACAATTATTGAATAAGAGAAATTCAGGTTGTGACTCCAGTACCACAGACCTGAAATATCTCACCCTCTTTCTTATCAATTCCCAAAAGAAAGGTCTTTTGACTTGCACAATCTCCAACGTATCAATCTATCTTTGATTCATAGGAGTCTGAGGAATCAGACTCCCATTTGTTCAACCATCCCTCTAAGATAAGCACCAATTGAAGGAAAAAGACGAGATTCATTTCCCTTCCTTCCCTGCCAACCAATTCAGAGCATCAGCCATTTGTTGCATCTTCTTTTCCATGTCTTCAAGCCGAGCATCAGAACCGCGAGTCTTCTCAAGTTCTTGAACAATCGCATCCTCTGAAACGGGCATATTGCATTTGGAACAGTATCGAGCATTAGGCTCATTCACTTCTTGACAACGTGGGCACTTTAGAGGTTTGAGAGTTGGTTCATATTCTTCTTCGTTCTTATCAAGACCAAACACCTTAGTCCTCATCTCGTTGGTCACATCTTCTGTGGATAGGTGAACATAGACTGCTTCCATGTTGGATTTCTTAGTCCATCCCACAAGTTTGTGAAGTGTTTGTCCTCGAATACCAAGTTTGACAAGTTCGGTAATCCTAGTGTGTCGGAACATATGTACAAGTTTCTTCTTGCCTTTGATTTTTGCTCTACTCAACACTGTCTGAATTGTCAAGTACAATCCACTCCATGTGAGAGCACCTTCGCCCCAACGGCCTTTGAGTCGAATCCACACTTCATCTTTTCCTGTTGGATGATGATTCATCCATTCTTTGAGAACCGGCACAGATGCGAATAATGGTACTTGTCGGGTTCCCGTTTTTCCTGTCACGAACACAGTTGCAATTCCATCTTCTTCAAAGTGAACGTTCTTGAATGTCATCGAAAGAAGTTCACCGGCGCGTAATGCTCCTTCATAGAGAACTTGAAGCATTGCTCAATCTCTTGTGTTAGTACAATGTTGAAAAATCAGGTCGAGTTCTTCTATGGTATTTAGGTCTTCAGCTGTCACAGAATCGGGAACTTTGGGGAGTTTCACCTTTCGCAATTCTGCAATCTGTTCTTCTCGTTCCAAGAACATCAATACTTGAAAGATGATACTTCTTCTTGCTTGAGAGGTCTTTGGTGCAAGTCGCTTGATTTCATTTCTCCACCATTCAGTGGTCAATTCATCTGGTGATGGAACATTGGACAAAATTCGCTCGCGTGTTTCGACAGACTTAGTTTTTAAATGAGTCTGTGCATCAATGTACAAACGATAATCAGGATGTAACATTTTCATGTCTAAAGACAACGAACAAGAGCATATAGATCCTTCACCTATGTTAAAAAATCGAGGTGAAGAAGATACATACCTTAGAGCTAAGCTAACTGAGATCAATGGTGCTATTGAGAGACTCACTCAGATGCTGAACAGAATGATTGATGTCATCTCAAAAATCAGTGAAGTTCAGGATACTCAAGCAGACCTTGCTCTTGTAGCAAATGCAAATACCGAGAAACTTGATGAGATTCTTGAAGCTATAAAGAACATCAAACTAGCAGCTCCAAGTCAAACGAGTGCATCATCGATAGTACAGAAAGGTGCAGTTTCATCACACCAAGCAATCCTAGACACACTTGAAACACAAATACGAGATGGCGTCATTGCAAGTGACCTATCTACGAAGATCAATGAAGCTGCTGGGATGCTTGAGAGTAAGGGAGTTTCAGGTAGTCTCATTGTTAAAATGCAACGTTGGACTCGTATCCTTAAGACCTATGGACGCGTTGACACGATAAGTCCAACTGACATTCAGAAACTCCGTAGTGACCTTAAGGATTGGAGTAAAGAACTTACAAAAATGCGCTAAGTACCAAATGATGGCATCTGAACACTTACAGCTGTTTCAGCACACTTTATAGGCAGTCAAGTGTCCTTTATGTGAGGAAATTAATCAGCGCCAAAGATAATATAATATATGATACTATGCCAACATTTAATAGAAAAAAGGCGTGAGTTTTATTGTTCCTCTGCCGGGAAAATGAGGTGCATACTAGAAATGACAATCGACTGGGAGAACAATATCCGAAATACAATTGAAGGATTTCCAGAAGCACATCGTGACAGAATATTACAGTTATGGTTCGAATGGTTAGAAACCGAACCGCAATCACCCCTGTATGAAAGTTGGGCAGAGTTTTCATCCAAGATCGATGATGAGGAAGCCCTTTACACAGAACGCCGGGTTTACTTGAAGAGAGTAAAGAATGATTTGAGAGACTTTGAGCTTCCACCTAAAGGATGGCACAAAGTTGCAAAGGCACTAGCTGCTGTAGCAAGCATCTTTCTTGTCCTCTTCCTAGCTCTGGCAAGAGTCTTTCGTGTATCTGAATAAATTCATTCATTCTACAACTCTCAATTTATCAGAGAGGCCTACTTATATTATGAAGAATGAGTTTCATCCATGGAGTACAATGGAGAAACTATTTGAATCACTACCAGAGTCCATGCTTGAATTACTAAAAGAGGCTGTTCGAGCAACAAAGAAATCAAAGAAAATAATGGCATTCTCACACATAGATGCAGATGGCATTTCCGCTCTTGCAATTATTGTACGTGCAATAGAGCATGAGGCAAAGGAGTTCAAGTGGAAGAATATTCATCAAATTAACTCCGAATCCATTATTGAGATAAAGAATGAAATTGAGGAATTCCAGCCAGATCTTGTGATCTTCAGCGATTTTGGCACTGGTCAGATCAATCTTATCAGAAATCACATTGCAGTGATAGATTTTGTCGATCAAATTATCGTATTGGACCACCACTTACCGCAAGATGATAAAATCGATGATGATTATTCAGCCCTCAGTCATAAGATTATTGAGATTAATCCCTGCTATCATGATCTAAGTGGTAGCTATGATGTATCAGGATCTGGAGTAGCATTCCTATTTGCAGTTGGGTTGTCACCTGAAAATGTCGAACTCTCAGAACTAGCAATTGTGGGTGCTACTGGAGATCTTCAGGATTTCTATGGGAAAGGATTCACAGGTGTAAACAAGAGCATTATAGAAATCGGTAAGGCTGCAGGTTTCTTAAAAGTCACGAGAGATCTTACTTTCTTTGGAATTAACACTCGTGCCTTACCATACCTATTACAATATGCAACGGACCCATATCTACCAGGATTGACTGGCAATGAAGCTGCATGTTACACCTTCTTTGAAGAACTGGGAATTCCCATGAAAGAAAATGATGAGTGGAGAACTTGGGTCAGTTTGGAATCAAGTGAGAAACAAAGTGTAATCCAGAAATTGATCCATTATATCATAGAGGTATATAATGACCCAAAAAAAGCTCAAGGTCTAATCGGTGATGTGATTATGTTGCCGCAACGTCCTGAGAGGACTGAAATGCGCAGCGCAAAAGAATTCTCTACTTTGCTCAATGCCTGTGGTAGGAATAAGCGACCAGATGTTGGAGTCAAGATTTGTCTAGGCGACCAAGAAGCAATTATTGAGGGTCGTTATTTGCTTCAAGAACACCGTAGAAACCTAGCTACTGCACTAAGAAGACTTGAGCAGGATAGCTATGAAACTATGGCCGGGCTCTATCTGGTAAACGACCCAGAAACTCCGGACACGATTATCGGAATTGTAATCGGAATGGCTCAGGGCTCACGTATAGTGCCAATTGACAAACCTGTTATTGGAGTTAGTACAAACACATCATCTGATAGTCCTTTAGTGAAACTTTCTGGCCGTGCCCATAAGTATCTGATAGAAAGAGGAATCAATCTAAAAGAAACCTTTGTTTCAATCGGCGATTTGATGAATGAAAAATATGAAACACTTGTAGTAGAAGCTGGTGGCCATCCCATGGCAGCCGGGGCATTTATTCACAAGGATCATGTTGAGGAATTTCTAAAACTATCATCAGAGTATCTGAAAGAAACTCTCGAAACAAAAAGTTCTACAAAAAAGAAGTAATGGGGGTTTTGGCCCCCACGAGTGTATATGATCTATTAGTCTTCTGCACGTATTATGGCACCGATGATGCCGGGGATAAAGAGAAGGAAAAATGCTATTCCAAGATCAATCGCCCTTGTTTGCAACTCAGTCAACAGAGAGCTGAAATCAAGTAAACCAGCACCCATATTCAACAAGAAGTACATCAAGAAAAAGAGTAAGAGGGCAACTAGGGAAACAGACAGCATCCTTTTAGGACTCTTGGAAATTAGACCTGCTAGAAAGCCTGCAACTCCTAATGCAGCAAGAGGGATATACATTGATTGCATTAGTAATGTCCACGGGCTTATCACTACCTCAAATATTAGAGACACCAGAACCATCATATCTCCAATAGGACCAACCTCAAATACAGATAAGAGAGTAGCAAGATCCATCAACTGGAGAGATGCAATTCCAACTGCAGATACAAATGCGATAATCAGTGCTATTATTGTTCTTTTCATTAAATGTTACACATCCTTAGTTCAAAGACTAACCACGGTATCATCGCACACTGTGATGTATCTTATATCTCTTGGTTAAAGTTAAAGTGCAAAGAAAAGTGAAGAAAAAGGATTGATGGGG
>JAUWOU010000015.1 GCA_030612005.1 Candidatus Thorarchaeota archaeon
CTGGCGTACAGGTTGGCACTCAACCGAGTGATCAACACCATGGTGGATGAGATAAAGACCAAGGACATCATAATCCTGGATGAACCCACAGATGGATTCAGTAACGACCAGATGGACAAGATCAGGGATGTGGTCGATGAGTTGGGGGCAAAGCAGACGATAATCGTGTCACATGAACCAAAAATCGAGAGCTATGTCGATAACATTATTCGAACAAGGAAAGAGGATGGAATATCTAAGATTCAAAAATGAGTAGATTCCAGAATGAAGAAGAAGTGCAAGAAATGTGGGAAGGTTTCTGAACATTATGCCGGTAATTGTTTGGAATGTGATGAAAACCCTTTCAGCAAAAGAATTCTTAGAGAGATTAAACAATACAAAGATTGGACTGGGGATGAAAACTGGGAGTATGATATAATACAGTATAACCGTGCTTTGTCTGAGAAAATGTACAAAATGGTGATTGATGGTTATTCTGTTTCGGAAATCTGTGGAGAACTAAACGAGTCAAAAACGAGGGTCCATTACTTTGTGTTATGGCATTGTTTAAGAAACAATTTAGAAATCCCCTTCGAACGACGAATAATAAAGCGAAGAAAACCAAGAATTGTTAGACAATGTCCAGTCTGTTTGATGATAACTGCAACTACTGAGGGATCAGGGTATGAAGTAGTTTGCAAGGGTTGTACCAACTTCCCTGACACAGATCCATTTGGTTCCAAGCAACGACACAAAGAATGGATAGCTAGAGAAAATGCAGATGCAGAATCCAAAAGAAAAAGAAGAGCTGAATCCTATGATAGCGAAAACACCCAGCACTTAGATGTTATAACTGAATGCGATGATGAGATTTTCTTTGGATATCTAAAAGTAGATTTCAATCGACAGATTATTACACTGATTGGGAAAAAAGCTGAAGACATGTATGAGATAGTCGGAGATATAGAAAAAGTGTGGGACATCTGTAGACCTAGAAGTAAACCAGTTGCTTTGAAAGATGGCACGATTATTGAAAGTTACTCGGAGGGGTGTCCTGTATATAATCAACCAAGAACCTGCGGACCAAATGGTATTTCACATCGATTAGCTCCAGTTGTAGATTGGGAGATATCTATTGATATGCACACTTGGTGGTTTGAAATACAAGGGAAAAATGTTTCATTCCTTTCAATGAAGTTTTCAGATTGGCTTAGACGTGAGTATATCGAGAATAAGAGAAACATAGATGAATTAACCATTATAGCAAATACATCTGTATTTTCCATAGAATATGCCCTGAAGGAACTCTCCATTCCATTACGACCCAGGGAAACTTTCAAGTTAGCCACCCAAGTTCCGTAATGGACTAATCCTTCGCCTCGCAATTCAATGCAATGATCTGGATGGCAAAGAACGGCAAGGGTTTCAAACCCGCAGTCTATGAGTTTCCCAAAGAGCTTGACTATGAAACTGCACTGATGAAACTTCAAACAATGGGCATAACCATTGATGAATGGACTGAAGAGCAGAAACGTTATGCAAGAGCTTACGCAGAAGGAACCTAATATTCAACAGTGGCTTTATCCGCAGAGATTAGAGAAGTCCTTTTTTCTTTAGTTGCTTGCAGATAATTGCTACTCTTTCTATATGAGTAGCTTAAAACACTAGACTGCTATTATGATGGTAGTGCATAAGAGTAATAGAGTGTGGAACAAAGCATGAAACCAACAGGAAGATATCTACGAGATATGTCAAGGTGTCCCCTATGTCATGAACCAACAAGCCTCTCTAATCATGGAAAAACAGGTTTTCATGGAAGTCGTGGACTAACGGTTTTCACATGTACAAATCCCCAATGTTGTGCTTTCTCAGGTACTGCCTTCTGGATTAATGGTGAGAAACTCACAGAAAAAGAATTTGATAAATGGGTGCGCTATAATCAACGTCAAACCAATTAACTTCTAATTAGCCTCTCATATACGCCATCAAGTATTAGAAATCCCGTTTGTAAAATGCTTTGAAGGTTCCATCCTCCACAATGAAATAGATACGTTTCTTCTTATTGTTCTCGAAGAACTGCATCTCGACTATATCTCCTTCCTCCATGGTGCTACTATCCAGAAATGGCGCAAAACCCTTCCGTTTTAGGGGTGGAACACCACCAACTTTAGGTATCCAAACCACGTATTGTTTCTGTGTTGGATCAAAATTGTCCTCGATTTTCAGAGTTGTTCCATAAGGGTCCATTGGCTTGATTCTCTTACCTCCGACATCATCAAGATAAAACTCAACTAAATCCCTCGTAGAATACCGGCTATCACTTCTCTTGCTTATTCTTGGATTTGCTCTATGTAGTCCGATGAGTAATAGTACACTAACTCCAATAACAATCAATGCAGTGATTATTGAAGGGGCGAGTAAATAATATGCTATTGAGGTCCACGATCCAAATAGTATGAAGGAATAGAATACGAGTAGGTATTCTCCACCACCACTAGTGATAGTTGTACTGCTTATCGGATTTCCCCTTGGATAGAACCAAATGACTCCGGAGTGTGTGAAGCTATCCTCGGCAAGATGTAATATGATACCGATTGGAATACCAATCCAGAAATACCAGATAATCAGCGCACCAGCGAAAAGTGCATACAATGCAAGTGAAATGATGGCAAAGAATGACGAAATGAGAAGGCATCCAATGAGAGAGTGCAGGATCTTTCTATGTCCCAATTTATGTCCAAGTAGTCTTCTGAGAGGTCTATAGAAGATATTCTTGCCTAAGAAACCAAAAGGACGCCACATTCCATGCATGATTTTGGAATCATGTGCATCGAGATCAGGCAATAGGCTTCCCAGCACAATTCCAAGTAGTACTACATTTAGATGATTAGACCAAACAACTAATGTACTGAATTTGTGTAGGAAAAAGAAAGTTGGCAAGAAGATAATTATTGACATAGTAGTGTGAGTAGAACCACGCATGGTTTGACTTGGTATATTCTCTAGAAAAACTTGTGCAATAATCGAGGTTGAAGAACATAACAATCTTGTCGGAAATAGCAGGACTGAAATATACAATGCTAAGTATCCAATTACGTAAGTAGCTAGATAATATCTAAGAGAATGCACATCCTCTTGATTTTCTTGTGTTGTCTATTGAAAACTATGTGGAGTTCACATTATTTATTATTACTATTGGTTTTCTTTTCAAGCAATAATGTAGTTTCGAGCATCACATTTTGATATTAGAAAAACCAATATCAATAGATGTCTGGTCTTGTATAGGTTATGGAGAGTTAATGAAATTGAAGACCTACGTAATGAAGGAAGTCATATACAATAAGAATGACAGCTACTTTGAGGTTCCTCCAGGAATATTGAAACACAAAGCAATTAGAGTAGAACCAACCAAAGATACAATCTCGGTAATCTATGGCTTAAAATCACCCTTCCCAATTGAAAAACTGCTCGAACTCAGACCTCAATTATCTCAATTAGTGCAGGGTATCTTCGGAAATGGATTTCAGACCTATGATACTGAATTATATCAAGTAGTGGATAATGGTACGAAGTTGGTCGGCTTTATCAAATCAAGAATACAACACTTATCTGGACGACCGCTTCTTGTTAATCCAAGTGAATGTGTTCTATTGATATTTTTAATTCTCAAATCCCAGCTTCAACATAAATCATCACTTGTAGATGGTCTATTTGCAGCAATGAGTAAGGCAAACATGGGAGGTTTTGTTAACACAGCATTTGCGTGGGCGTGGTGGGGATTTGAATGGTTGATTCAACACCTAGAAAAGAAGAATCCAGCACCGAGAAAATTAGACATCAGATTAACTGGACACAATGGTAAGAATCCAAATCTTCGTAAGTATTTTAAAAAACAGATTCAAACAACTGTAAAGGAATACGAAAAAGAAATTATGAAGAAGTTTGAACTTAAAGACAGCCAAACCATTCGGTTCAATCAAGAAATCAAAGGCATAAAACAACAAATTAACAACACATTGCTCAAGCCAACCTTCATGGAGATGTATGAAAACCAGATACCATTCCTTAGCAATACTATCAATTCTTTTTTGAGTTTCATCAAATTGAGCCCCCTTCCTGAGTTACCCTCTGAAAAGATAATCAGAACCCTCTTCAAAGATTGGACAATGATTACTGAGGAGATTGTAAAACCTGCCAAAGTCGCACGAGATGGTGGGTTTCATGTAGGAAAGTATACAGGACTACTTGAAGGGGAAAAATTCGACATCTACAATGGGATGATGAAATTTGTTGGCTGGGTCTGTACTCTGCTTTCAATTATTCTCACTAGAAGTCCACATGTGTATGATCCCGAATGCAAGATGGATCAACGGAGGTTTGAACTTGCATCTCTTCCAGAAGGAGTTATTCAAGATGAGAAACCAAATATCCCTAGTGAAGGAGTTTTGGAATGGACTGAATATAAGAATGGAGAAGTTGTGAAACATACAACACCGGTCAGTCAAGTTTTACTAAGAGATAATTGGACCTTGGAATTCCTTCCGGAAGATATTCCAAAAGCATCTTCAACTAGCTGTCTTATAGATATGAGAAAGCCAAGGTCAGCTGATCTCACATTCAAAGCAGAAGGTGTGCAGATCAAGGGTGCCTTTGAATTTGATAAAAGAACTCACAATCTGAGGATTCACAAGTTCCTGTCTAACTAGATGACCAAGTTCCTTTCTTGGATAGAATATCAAATTATACACTCTTACCTACTATATCAGGTGACCCATAGGGAATATGCACGCCATGACAAGTCACTAAATCAAGGAGTAGATGTTAATTCAGACTGTGTATCTGTGCACAGAAATCTTTAATCGAGAAGGTCATGCATTAATAATGGGATGTAGGGTAGTTTCATCGAATATCTGTTAGTCATACGCTCGGGAGATGAGTTTACAGTTGACGAAATGTAAGTTTGAATTTGATTTCATTTATCCTGCTTATGCTTCAATCACTCCTGTGAGTCCATTCATTCCTCAGAATAGAAAGGAAGAAAAAGAATTCTGGGAAGCAGAAAGAAGAAAATCACTCTATAGAGTGAAGTATCCAGAATGGTGCCTTCAGGAGGTAATCAATGCAGATATAATCGATCTACGAGAGAGAGGAATAAATGTCACAGATGCATACTCGGGAACAATTAGAGTTCAATTAACAGAACTTAGTCCAGGCGGGAGCATAAAGGTTGGAAGTCGAAGAGACCGTGAACGACACGCATTACAATGGCAATACCAATTTCCAAAGCAAGAAGGAATTAGAAAAGAAATGATTGATGTTTGGAGTGGGATGCCCTATGCGAAATTCAAAGTGACAATGAACATTGAAATGGATGATGAAAAACAAAAGAGTCTCATTAAAGTGTCTGAATCGATAAACAAGCTATCTTCGGATGACCTGGCTGAAACAAGAATTGATAAATTACTGGGAAGCGTACAGATTGCTTCAAACCTAACTGAAGAAGATTTAGAGGCACTTACAGGGGATCCCGAACTCAAAGATATTGAATCATGGATGCAGTTAGGAGAAGTATTTCAGAATGAAATGGGAATAGATTTTCTGACTGCATTCAGAACACTATTGAGTGACCCAAAAAACAAAATATATGGTTCTTTCAAGACGTTCATTGCTAAGAGAGTAGCAGCCAATCTACCTCAAGAGTGGGGACGCACGCTTCTAGATATGAGACAAGAACTTCTCGAAGAAAAAGAATTTGCAAAAAAAAGGAAAAATTACAAACTGAAGAGGGAAGTTAACCATATTCTTGAACTAATTGAAAATGCAGACGATATTGCTAAAGATATCTTTGAAATTTTCAGATTTTATATGAATACTCATCTTGCCTGTGTAAAGTATCGTCATAACCAGTTTTGGATTACTCCAATTCCAGAGTGGGCAAGTGACTCATTCTATCTTAGAACAAAAGTAATCATGGATGATAAATTCCCGATTGTAACTTTTCCAATATATAGTATAGGAACACTAGTCAAATTGAAACGTGGAGGTTCAGATAATATCGGACGAGACGGTTGGCTAGAAACCACCTCACTTAGTATCAGAAGGCAGGTTGGTTACGAATCAGGTTTTAGTACAGAGGGGATTTTTGTAAAAGCATTTGAAGCTCTTGAAGAAGGTGAATGCGAGGTATGCGTAATTCTTTTGAAGATAGGTTTGGCATTTGGATTCAAATTAATCACAAAAGGGATTGTAGACCCCGAGGAAATTGATCTCAAAGAAAAGATGAGCATTCCCGATGCTCAAGGAGAGTTTAGCAAAGTAATGCCAAACTGGATGGATATCTTCAAGAATTATGCTAAAGAACTGGGAATAACTCTCAATGAAGTAGATCAAATAAAAGAAAACTTAGAATATCTTAACATACTACGAAATGCTGTAGAACATAATAAAACAATAGTGCGAAGCTATATTGAACGAGCACAAGCTGGGGATGTAGGATTCACTACACCAGAATCCAGAAAGGTATCTACTCCAATCAAATCAAATCATAAGAAAGCAAAACCATATCATTGGAGAGTGGTCAATGATTTGTATAATTCAGCAAGACTAGTTTTCACATGGTGTATACTCTTTAAAACACAATTCTTCCCCAATTCAATAGAAGTTTGAATTCAATATTAGGACTAGTACAGAACTAAATCATGTGAAATTTTCTGCTCGAACTCAAATTTCTTATCTTTCTTAGTATCCTGCAACCCTTCCACTATCGTCCTTTTTAGAAGATTTGAAAGAGTAGGAAAGGGATTATGATTGTCAGTAGAATTATGAATTTACTTTTCTTTGAAACGTTCTGCAAGTATTGCGCTCCAAACAATGGGAATTGATATTGACGAATGGACCGAAGAGCAGAAGCGCTATGCTACGGTATACATGGAAGGAACATGAAACTCTATGTTGGGGGATCTTCCCCAACTTTTCCTTTTTTCAGTATTGAAGTTCTATAGTAAAAGCAGCAGTTTTAATAAAAGAGATTTCAGAATGAATTTTATGTTGATTGAGGGAGAAGAAAAAGTAGTAAACCATCTTCAGAAGATGATTCAGAAAGCAGAGATTGACCTCTTTGAATATACCAATGGAATAGAGAAAGAGTTTGCAACGAGAGTTCTAGCTGAGGTCTTCGATATCATTCCGAGACGTGTCAGGATAAGTAGAACTGAACTGGAGAAACGGGGCCATCTTAGCCAACTCCATAATGGTATTATGGTTCTGGATACATTGATAGAAAATGACAGGTTGAATCCATATCTCAAGGAAAAAGGAGGTCCTCCAATTCATCGAAATCCTTACTCAGAGAAACATGCAAACATAGCATATTCTACATTTCAAACTCAGATATCTAAACCAAGGACTGTATTACTACAATGTCGAACTTCCAGTACCTACAGAATTCGAATCGATAAGTACGGAAGTCCTCATTTTGGAACTCAAGCAAATGAAGAAGCAAAAGATGAGTGGATAGCTCATCGCGGTCATAATGAGGATTGGGAGCGATATTTTTTCACACAACATGATATTACTGACTATTCAGATGAACATAGTGCTACTTTCATCAAAAAGTATGGATTTGATCCAATTCTAATCGCATTGATAGAGGATAGTCTAGATGTAAGAGCAGCGAATAAACAAGATGTCTGGTATACATCCATTAGAGAAGAGGATATCATCAGAAAAATGATAGATGACAACCATAGACCAGACTATCTACATAATTTTCTCAATTTTCTGACATACACACCTGGTCGTAATTTCGGGGTATGTATGTATGTACCTCTCTCTGACCGCAGTGAGTATGATCTTGTATTTGGTAAACCTGCGGTGTCACTCACTAGAGGTAGTTTGATGGAGTATATCACCCGCGGCGGGACAATGATGACAGATTACGGTGAAGCTTTCAACGATTATGTCGTAAACTACCTTCAGACGAAAACTTCCCTTAAAGTGGTAGATCGCGAAGTTGGATTCTGGAAAGGTGGACAGAAGAAAAGGATTGCTCACAGGAAAAAAGGGGATAAGATTAAGATTGATGTCTTAGCAACACATAGAAATATTCTATATGTAATATCTTGCAAGGCACACGGATTCATGTGGGACCTTGAATTGGAGTCAAACTTGATGTTTGTTCCAGCATCGGATTTTTACAAGCGTGCACTAGATAATCTGAGTGATATTCAGGAGGTCTTAGCATGGGATGCTATCGTTAGAAATTCACCTGACAGACTTGATAACAACGAAATGGAAGGAAAACAAATCAAGCCAATGCTAATCACTTCGGAGTGTGAACCTCTACAATTGGATAAAGTAAGGGATTGGTTCCATAATGAGGTAAAAGCAGTACCAAAGTGCGAGCAGTACTCAATTTCAGATTTAGCTGCTGTTTTTACAGTTGATGCTTTAACATAGTATTCAGAATGACTTATATAGATGGATATCTATGTATATCTATGTCGCTCCGAGGATTTCCAACTGAAAAAGTCTTGGTTACATTACCAAAGAGTCAAGTCGATGTCATTGATGGTTTAGTCAGACAAAGAGCTGCTCCATCAAGGAGTGCATTACTTCAGCAAATCATCGGAGCTTTTGTTGCTGAAACAAACAAGATGCGGAAAGTACCTCAAGTTTACAGTCAACCGCAGACAATTGATAATGCATTTGAAGCACTCATTTCATACTTTCTCTATTCATTGGGAAAGGTAGCAATTGATGCGCTATTTGAGGGGGTGAATAAATGATACTCGATAAAATAAGGCCTGGTGAAAAGATTTGGATTCCAAAATCACGAATGACTTCAGCTCCACTAGGATTTGAGGAATCGCCTCTTGGGGAACTAAAAGGTGCAATTCGTCAATTCAGGGGACCAGATAAACTTCATCTTCGAGAGTACAAAGATGGATGGGAATTGCATCAGGACTACGGGGATCCTCGTACATTGGGAGGATTCATTGTTCACATTTTCCTTGATGCTCCAGAGGTCGGATTTGCTCTAATGAATGCAGTAGGAGCATACAAGAAAAAGTTCGATGAAACAAAATCAATATGGGCTTCGGTTGGTGAATCTCTCAAAACGGGATTACTAACATATGTGGGACTCAAAGTATTGAAGGAATTTATTGAATATCTCATTCTTTGGTCATCTAACAATCAGAAACCAACAGAAAAGAAGATGTGGTAGTCAATCTAACTTGATTTCACCATATCTAAATGATTGACCAATTATAAGATGCGTGTAATTATGATCTCTATCAGGTCAATTGCTCACGAGCGTTATGATATAGTGTAGCTATATCTTGGATAATGAATTCCTTTTTGCATCTCCATTTTTTGCAGATAACTATAGCTTCGGTTCCTTTGATGATATCCTTTTTTTCATACTTTTTTGAAGAACCACAGTGAGGACAGGGATGAGGGATTCGTAATATTGCAACTATTCGTTGATTCCGTTCAATTGTCTGCTTTTTCTTTCGATTAACCTCTTCTCGTTTGATTCTTGCTTCCTCTTCTTTTCGTAGTTTCTCATCTTCAGCGCGTTTCTTCTCAAGTTTCAGTTCTCTCTTTTTCTGTTTATTCTTCTCAAGATACGACTGTGCATACTCCTTCCAGTAGGGATCGTTTCTCAGTGAGTACATCGCATGGGACCATGGAGTTGGGGTGTTACCCAGTGTTACTTTGCTATCGTGTAATCTACCACATGCACCACATCGTGCTTCAGCCTCAACATCACCGTTAGAATATATCTTGTAATGAGCAATTACTGAACCCATACATTGTATAGGGGAATGCTCTTCGTTTTCAATTGGGTACGGCCAATAGGGGTCATGTTCAACGTAACGTGTTACTCTCGTGCCAACTGTAGCACTACAGGAACCAAGAACCTTAGTTTTAATATCTGTCAAACGTCTGTTCCTTTTTCGTGTTTCATATTCGAATATTTGAAATACGTGTTTATAGGTCGTTTTCCACGTTACAAAATTATTCTCTTTGATTATTTTCCTCAATAAGGCTTTCATACCTTTAGTCCATTCAGGGGTAGGTTGGACGTTTTTCATTGTCACATCACCCTCCACTCACTTTGTTGAAAACAATCGTAGATATAATAATTCGGTCTATCTACTATTTATTTCAATTGAGATACTGATTTTCTCAGGACATCCTTCATCAGTTATGGATCTTTCTTTTGCCTCACAATTCAATGCAATGATCTGGATGGCTAAGAACGGCAAGGGTCTGAAGCCCGCTGTCTACGAGTTCCCCAAAGAGCTTGACTATGAAACAGCACTCATGAAACTCAAAACAATGGGAATTGACATTGACGAATGGACTGAAGAGCAGAAACGTTATGCAAGAGCTTACGCAGAAGGAACCTAATATTCAACAGTAGCTTTATCCGCAGAGATCTATAGCCTTGCTGAGAGAGGCAAAAGATATGCCATAAGCTAAGAAAAAGGAGAGGAGTCTAAGACTCCCCTCTTTTGACATAGTCACTTGTTCTATCCACCACGCTTCCGTAACATAATCACAAGGATGATGATAACACCGAGCCCCCCTCCTCCGAGGAGTAGCATCATTGTTGTTTCATCGAGTGGTGATGGTGCGGGAGTTGTTGTTGCTGAAGTTGTGTTGGTTATAGTAGTCGTTGTGGTTGTGGTGACAGGTGGAACATAGAGCACACGGATCCGTATCTCATAATCAATGCTGTTCCCGGATGTATCATTGACAGACACTCTGAGTCCGTAGTCTCCAACAGTCAGCGCAGTATTGTTCGTGAGTAAACCAGTTGCGTCTATATGGAAGTTGACGGTGTCGTTGACCCACCAACTAATAATTCCGGATTCATCTTCTGCGCTGAATTGAACACTCAATAGATCTCCTTCGTTAATCTGTTGGTCACTAGGTCCAACAATCCAACTGGGAGCAGTTAGATCGGTGACGGTAACTGAAGAGCTTGCACTGAAACTGTGTCCTGATACATGATAGACTAACAATTCAAGCTCATGATAGCCAACACCGAATAAATCGACATTCAGTGTGATATCATTCCCATCCCACTCCAAGTTATCAGATAATGAACCATTAACCATTAACGAGAAGTTTAATGGATTGCGTGCAAATGCAGGCCAGACCATCTCATTGCCTACAGAAATTAGCTCATGGGCATTAGGAGTCGATGCAGTCACATTCATGTTCCTTTGCGGATAGATATCATAGGGTGTAGTTGAGAATTCAGTGAAGATGCTATAGTTACCTGTACCGGAATAGTCATGCCACCAATTTCCAATGCTTACATTATCATGCCAGTATGAACCAGCATCAGTGTATTCATTGATTGCGTTCGCGTCATTCCAACCAATGTCATTGTCATAGATTAAGCTATTAATGAGAGCAATTGAATAGATACCAACATCATTGTCATAGATGATGTTACTGGTCACATTGGTTCCAGCCGTTGCGAGTCGTATTCCATATTGGCACTGGAATACCGTATTTTCAGTTACACTGACGTAATTACTAACATAAACATAGATACCTACGATACTAGCGTTCCATATTGTGTTTCCAATAACTGTATTAGATTCAGTGCAGTTGTCTAAAGTAAGTCCATAATGTGAATTATTCCATACACTGTTCCCTTCAATCCACCAGTCCCGGCCTTCTGAATTAAGTATACCACCAGAAAACTCATCAGCGGTGTCCCATCCATTCCAGTATATTTCATTACTAGTTACAGTAATATTATCTGCGGCATAAGCACTTATGCCATAACCTGTATTGTTGAAAATCACGTTTCCGGTAATATTTGCATCATTCGCACGATCCACATGAATCCCACTTTCTGCATTATTCCAGATTTGATTGTCTTCTATCACATTATCATATGATTCTCCAAGTAGGATTCCACACTCTGGAAGCGGATAAACTGACCGCCATCCGTTATCATGGATATTGTTTTGCCTGACTGTATTGTTCTCACATTCATCTATATAGATTGCATGGTCACTTGCATTGTAGAAATGATTTTCAGAGATAATGGTAAATTGACAAGCGAGCATATAGATGCCACCGGGATTATTGCTATGGATAGTGTTTGAAACTACCGACGAATAATCAACATCCAGAAGAGATATTCCGTTATAGTCTAGGCTATTATGGATATCATTTGCTTCAAAAGTGCAGTTTCTTAAAGATATGGCAGATATCCCTGCTGCGTTGTCATGAATTTGGCTATTCATAATAGTTGTGAAGTTACTTTCGTATACAGATATTCCCATCTCACAATTCTTCACTTCACTATCTTCAACAAATGTGTCATTACTTTGCAGTACCCAAATGCCGTGATCACTACCTAACAAGATAGTACAGTTCTGTATTCGGTTATTCGAACTTCCAGTAATTCGTATCCCCTCATACTTGTTTTGTATGAATGTATCGGCTACTAAGCCATTGCTCACGTTACCCATAATAATCCCGCGGCCACTATCTGGTGTTACAGCGTCCAAATAACAATCACGAATTTCGAAGTAGAGCGACACATTATCAAAATCAAAACAATCCATGTCTGACGTGATATTGTAACCTTCTATGATATACGGTTCTGCCTCAGTCCCTGACCCTGACCAAGACTCGTCTAGAGCTGCATTGTGTAATGCCGAATCGTTAGAGATTACAAAAGGTGCATGTCCAACATAGGACATGGTTGCTACCCTTGTAGGGGTATGTATTAGGTCTGATGTTACTTCAGTTGGATGCGAGGTAGTTATTCCTGTTGCAAGAAGCGGCATCACAAGTAGAATCATGGCAAGCATCGCTTTTCGGTTATGCATTGATGGGTAGCTCCTGAAACCTAGGTGAATATCATCAGAAATAATACGTGTAGATATACTTTGTTTTGGTGTGTTTACAGATCTGAGCTAGGTGCACAAGATTGGGGGGATCTGGATAACACTGACACCAGATTCAGCTACAAGATCAATGACTTTGTTCAATGTACCCACTCTATCCTTTCTTTTTCTTTCCGAAGAAATACATCACTGATGCTGCGGAAGATCCTTCCGCCTTGACTCTTTCTTTGACCAGTTTTGCTTCTTCTCTTAGTTCATCATAAGAAGAATGCTCACGTACTCTCTCCAAGTCATCATCGATTCGTTTGAGTACATAATCAATATTGTCAGCATTTTTGGGATTATGACATTCTCTTACATCTTTGCAGAACAGGCATCTGACAGCCCATGATGACTCAAAGGTCTCTACTTCATCCAAACCAACATTGTTGACCAAATCCTCCAATCTCTGTCGAGTTAGTGCTTCGAAGTGAGGAATCCCAAATAGAGTATCAATCTTCGCATTCAAATCGTGTACAGCTTTATCCACGTGCTGAGCTGTAGTCTGTTCCCCATCAGAATACAGTTCCTGGATGATGAAATGACCTCCAGGTTTCAACACACGATACATTTCAGCCAATACAGTTTCAATATTCTCTAAGTGATGGATTGAATATGATATACACACTGTATCGAATTTATTGTCTTGGAAAGTCATAGTTTCGGCGTTCATTACTTTGAAATTCACTGGAGCATCTTTGAGTTGTTCTCTTGCTTTTTCCAATTCATCTTCTACGATATCAATACCAGTGAATGAGTTATAGTCCAATAGGGTCTTCATTAACGTGTCAATGAAGTCACCTTCCTCTGTGCCAACATCGAGAACATCCCCGCCAGAAATGGTTCCGAATTTCTGACTGACCTCGAGAACTCCAGATAATCTAATCCCATCAGGTAAGTCTGCAATCACTTCAAGATTCTCCAAAGGATATTTAGATACAATTTAGTCATCAATCCTTCGAACAAAGCAGGATCAGGTCATTTCTTCTTCTTCTTCTTCTTCTTCTTCTTCTTCTTCATCTCTTCCTTGGTCAGTTTCACGCGGGATGCCACATCGACCCCGTCGTTCTCAGCCATTTTAAGAAGAAGTGGAATCATGGACAGATCAATTGAAACAAGATATGCTAGTTTCTTGCGTGTGTAGGTTCTCGCACCAGCGGACAATAATTCCCATAGACGCCGGTATGAATATTTCAGCTTACGATAATCATTCTTCAACACATTGAAGCCATTCTTACTACCAATTGCATCTTTAATCAACTGTTCAAAATGTTCAGTATCTAGGATCATACCCTCTGAAACGAAAGATCCATATTGAAGGTCGAAAATTGAAGGCCTCATTCCACTCACACTATCAATGTCATCATAGCTAATCACGAATAGTGATACTTTATGATCTGTAAATAATGCATCAAGCTGGTCTTTCACAACTTTTCCAATACTTATGTTATTATGAATTAGATACAATGTGTTTCCAGCAATGAGTTGAGCAGAAATATGAGCAAATGAGTTGATTGCCTGGTCCTGTTTTTCACCAAAAGAGCTAATTATTGAGCTTAGGTCATGAGTGCCATCATCAACAATTGCGGCTTTGTCGCTCTCATCAGAACTTTCTTTGACCTGCAATAATGAAGGGTACTCAATACCTCGCGCCTTGAGGTTCTTATCTAGATAAACTAGTATAGCGTGCTGTGGATCTCCATGTATTGAGAGAACTGAAATAAGACCTGTCTTTGCCTTCTCTATATCGTCCTTTGTGACCTCTAGAGGAACATTCTGCTTACATATGGTGCAGAAGGCGTATATTTCTGGGGACACTTCATCGCTCATTGTACTTCAACCCGAATAGTTCCTAAAGATAAATTATATTCGTGTGTTACCTATGATTCGGGTATTTCATGCAATGTGTATAGCACCTGAGGAATTTCCTTCTAGTATTGCGTTCTTAATAACGATTATCTATCAAAATGCTGCAGAAGCTATTCATGAGCAAAATCAAACTTGACCAGAGATTTTCCCCTTATCAGATGCCGAGTGTAATCATTGGTACAACTATAGATGATAAGCCAAACTTCATGTTGTGTACCTGGGCTAGTCGAGTAAATCGAACTCCTCCAATATGGATGGTTTCAATTAACAGAAAACACCTCACCATGAATGGCATAAGAGATAATGGAATCTTTAGTATGAATTTTCCATCAGCAGATCTTGTCGAGATGACTGATTATGTTGGGATCACCTCAGGACGAGATGCAGACAAATCTTCGGTGTTCAAAGTATTCTATGGAGAAACAAAAGCCCCAATGATTGAAGAATGCGTCCTGAATATGGAATTAGAAGTAGAAGAGATTATTGAGCGCCCAGATCATTTCATTATTCTAGGTAGATCTGTCAACACCTATGCAGACCAACAAATTATGACAGATAACAAACCAGACATTAGAAAGATGAATCAAATTGTCTATACAGGTGCAGAAGGGCAGCCATCATATTGGGTGGTCGGAGAAAAGATTGGAGATGCTTTTTCACTTGGTAAGAAATTCAAATAGCCGAAAACAGGTAAGTAATCCATCGAATTTCTTCTGTGTGTAAAATAATAGTTCATTGTATGGTTGCTATTATTCCAACTTGAGTTTGAAGACCTTTTCAAATTTCTGAAGCTTGGGAGCAATAATGTATCGACAATATCCCTGGTTGGGATTATTTCGAAAGTAGTTCTGATGATAGTCCTCTGCAGGATAGAATTTCTCAAAGGGAGTTATTTCTGTCACTATAGGATTTTTCCAAGTTCCACCTGCATCAAGTTCGCTCTTTACTCTCTCAGCAATTTCTCTTTGACCTTCAGTATGATAGAAAATTGCAGACCTATATTGTGGACCGACATCATTGCCCTGACGATTCAGTGTGGTTGGATCATGTGTATTGAAGAATACCTTGAGAAGTTCCTCAAAGGAGATTTGTTCAGGGTCAAATTCAATCTTGCAGACTTCTGCATGACCAGTTCGACCAGTAATTACTTGCTCATAGGATGGATTCTCTACGTGACCACCAGAATACCCAGATACAACTGATTTCACACCATTCAATTGTTGGAACAATGCTTCAGTACACCAGAAGCATCCAGTTGCCAAAGTCGAAATCTCCATATATATCACTCATTTTGTATGTTAATCAACAACAAGAAAGTGGCAATTGTACTCAACAATAGGATGATGGAATGTCATGGAAATTCTAGGAATTAATGGGAGCCCAAGAACAGGGGGAAACACAGAGATTCTTCTTGATGCGATGTTAGCAGGAGCAGAAGAAGCAGGAGCAACTGTTTCGAGTGTGAAACTCAGTAATCTAGATGTATCACCTTGTCGAGCATGTGATTCATGTAAGCGTACTGGAGAATGTATCCAAAAAGACGACATGCAAGATCTACTATCCAAGATGAAAGAGTGTGATGTCTGGATATTAGGTACACCAGTATATTGGTGGGGAGCAACGGCGCAGCTAAAAGCATTCATTGATCGATGGTATGGCATTGATCGGGAGTTTTTCAGAAACCGCAAAGCCGTTCTAATTATACCATTAGGATCAAGTAATCCTAAGACAGCTCAACACGTTCTAGGAATGTTTGAAGATATTTTTGCGTACCTTGGAATGAAGCAAATTGGTATTTTACTTGCTCCAGGAGTATATGAACGGGGAGAAGCCAAGAAAAGGTCTGATCTAATTGAGGAGGCCACAAGACTAGGAAAATCATTTGGTACAATCAAGTAATATTCGTATAGTATAATAATCTTCAAGTGTAAGTCTAGAAGGGGGAGAATTATTGAGTAATGTCAAGCAAAAAGAATGGGAAGAGTGTTATAGACACAAGCAGTCTGAGAAATCAAAAGCAGTCTATGCGAATTTGATAGTTTATAGTGTATGGGGAATTACAATTGTATTTTTAGGGCTCATCTATTCATGGCAAGGGTACGACGAAGTATACAATCGGGCAACTCCCGAATCGACCTACTTCAACCAACTATCTGCTATCTTACTAATCGTTTTCGCAATAATCGTTACTATCCTGTATATTCGCTTCAGGTCAAGTCCTGGAAGGTCAATTGTCAGCTGATTGATTCGTGAATGGAGTAACTATTGCTTTACTCCAATGAAGAGACCCTCTTTCATCAGACCTGGTTCAACGAACTGCGTGGAAAGACCACTATCCTCCATCAGTGCGATGTATGTACTTCTTGGAAATATACTCATGGGACTGGGGTCAATAAAATGTTTAGTGCCATCCTCCCGTGTTGATATTAGGAAATGGAAGTCTAGATAGACAATATCGCCCTCTCTCCTACTTACGTTTGCTCTGGCAATCTTGATATCTGGTAGATCCAAGCTTGTGAGTCCCATAGATCTATCACGAACAGTATCCTTCGTAAACATGGGCTCTATAATTACAACTCCACCTTCATTAGAATGAGTTGAGAATGCTTTGATTGCTCCTGCTAGTTCTTCCTCTGTTGTCAGATGTCCTATTGACCCGAAGAGACAAGTAATCACATCGAACTTGCGTCCTAAATTCAGATTGACCATATTACCTTGCACAAAGTCGATGTTTGGGCATTTCTTTCGTGCAACCTTGAGCATTGCATCACTCAGGTCAAATCCCATTGTTTCATACTTATCCATAAGATGAATGATATGTGTTCCAGTGCCACAAGCAACATCCAACAAGTGGTTACCGTCGGATTTCTTGTATTCCTGAATGAACTCATGAAGTTTTTTTGAGTTGTTCTCATAATCTATCTGTCCGTAGATCTGGTCGTAGTATTTTGCTAGTTTAGTGTAGAAATCCGTCATGGTTCAATAAGTACAGGAACTTTTACATAAATCATCCGCAGAGAGTTAATAGTTAAAGAAATACATCAGTTTCACTCCCAGTCTGCCGGGGTTTGTATAGACTATAGAATATCCGCAGCAAATAAGCTCCAATACCCAATATGCCAAAGAATATGCAAATATTGTAAATAAATACTAATTGAAAAAGACCAAGAAATGGATTCCCGATAAGGGGGAAAAAGGGGTTCATCTCACCATAGAGGATAGAATCTAGAAGGACATGCGAATAAGTACCGATTATACTTGCTGGAAAAATCTGACGAAAAGATGACTCTTGATGCAGACCAAAGATCGATACTAACTTGTTGAGATATCCTCTAAATGGATAGATTGTAAGAGATAGAACACAGGCAACAATCGTTGCTCCTAGATAGGTATGAAAAAACCCATGAAATTGATACGGAAGTTGCAGCATTAGAATTGTTAGAGGTTCTAAATCCAGAATAACACTTGCAACTATCAATGTTGAAAAATCAATAAATGGTAATAGAACTACACCAAGAAGAAATCCAGGTCCGAAATGATAAGGAGTGAATGGCATTACTCGATCACAGAGTCAAATGTAGGATTATGTCATTTAAGTAAGTTGAGAGTTTCCGCCACACCGATTCTAATAATGAATATTGATTCAAATAGTAATTGGTTTTATGGAAAAAGCCTTAATAGAAAGTTCTCGAAACATAGCGATTCACATTGCCATACTGTGGGTGCCTAACATGCGAATATTGAAAATGCAACCAAAATTTCTCGACAAATTCCTAGAGAGCCTTGAGAAATTTGGAGCTTTGTACGGACCAGTACACCGGAATGGTGTAATGAAGTACGACAGGATTGAGAGCGTGTCCGAACTTGATTTATCGGGCCACCAACTTCCAATGATACCGGTTAAGAAACTCTTCAATCCCAAACAGTTTACGATGCTCCATTTCAATGAAAAGGGATTCTACCCTGACTACTCAATGATTGAGAAGAGGGTAATAATTGGAGTTCATCCATGTGAGATTCATGGAGTTCTAAGACTTGATGAGATCTTCTTGAATGATCCAGCAGACCCATACTATGCTGGATTAAGGGACAACTCAGCAATCATCGGATTTTCATGCTGGCCAACAGAGTCTTCACTATGCAAGTCTGCTGGAACTGATATTGTAGATGAAGGGTTTGACTTGTTCTTCATGAACCTTAATGAATTCTATTTAGTATGGGTTGGATCTAGTCGTGGCTATGATATGATACACGAACGAGAGGAGTTCTTTGAACAGGAAGTTAGCCACGAAGACATGCGGAAGTATATAGAGTGGAGAAATAAGCGAAACGAAGTATTCAAACTCGAGATTGATTTTGGAAGTATGCCAGATATAATGGAGCTTAGCCACAATAGCGAGGTTTGGGATTATTTTGCTGAGAAATGTCTTTCATGTGGTCAATGCACAATGGTTTGCCCAACATGTAATTGCTATAATGTTTCAGATGTTTTTGATGTAACGAATGAAACAACGGGACGTCGTGAGCGCACCTGGGATAGCTGCATGTTTGTAGATTACAGCCTTGTTGCAGGTGGTCATAATTTTAGAGAATCTCGTGCAGACCGTCTAAAACTTTGGTATACTCATAAGCTGAAAACTTTCGGAAGCGAGTATGGAAGACCAGGTTGTATTGGATGTGGACGCTGTGTTGATACGTGTCCTGTTGATATTAACGTGGTCACGGTGTCGCAAGCGCTTATTTCAGGGGAGGTGCCTAAAGAATGAATATATCAAAGATGCACGAAAACCCCTACAACCCAGAGCCAGCTCGCATTGTTCGACACTATGATTTGATTGAAGATCATAGATTCTTCCAGATTCGTCACGTGGACATGAATCGTGCGATGTCATTCACTTACAATCCAGGACAATTTATCATGTTGTCAATTCCTGGAGTTGGAGAAGCACCCTTCTCAATTTCATCAACACCAAGTCGACCAGGAATATTGGAGCTTGGCGTGAGGAAAGTGGGGACCCTAACTGAATCACTTTTCCAGAAACAAGACAATGATATCATCTATATTCGTGGTCCATACGGAAACGGATACAAAATAGAGCAGATGGAGAAAAAAGATCTCATCATCACTGCTGGGGGTCTTGGTGTCATTCCCTTGAGATCAATATTGTACTATGTACTTGATAATCGAGACAAGTTTGGTCGAGTCTTTTTCTTGTATGGAGCAGGAGACTCTAACCAGTTTCTGTTCAGAGATGAATTCTTCCAACTAAAAGCACGCAATGATTTAGATTGTATGTACACAGTTGATAAAGCTGATAAAACGTGGACCGAGAGTGAGGGTGTTGTTACTAAATTATTCAAGAATCTCCCAGAAATCGACCCTCAGAATACCATTGGATTGGTCACGGGTCCACCTGTGATGTACAAATTCGTCATTGACGAGTTTCTCAAACTCAAGATACCCAAGAATATGATTCAGCTCTCCTTAGAGAGACGAATGAAATGTGGTATCGGAAAGTGTGGACATTGTGCTCTTGATCATCTTTACACTTGTATAGATGGTCCAGTATTCACTTACTGGGATACACAACACTTCAGGGAGTTGATCTAGATGACTACACAAGAGAAGAAAGCAGCTCCTAAACCAAAGATAGGTGTCTATGGATTTACTGGATGCGCTGGAGACCAACTCCTTATCATCCATACAGAAGATGAACTTCTGAATCTATTTGGTTCAGTGGATATGCAGTCCTTTGTGATGGCATCAAGTAATCCCATAGAGGGAGAACTAGACGTAGCCTTTGTGGAAGGTAGTGTCAGTACTGATGAAGAGGAGGAACACATTCTCGATATCAGAAAGAGAGCCAAGATACTTGTTGCAATGGGTAACTGTGCAGTGGGTGGAGGACCCCAAGCAATGTACACTGGGGACAAAAAGTACAAAGAACGCCTTCAGAAGGTATATGGTGATAATGTTAAGTTCTTCATTGAACCAGTGGAAGCAAAACCCCTTGATGCCTATGTTGAAGTAGATTACTATCTTCCAGGCTGCCCAATAGACCAGAAACAGGCGTTTGCTCTCATAACTAGACTGATTCATGGTGCAGTTCCTGAAACAAACCCGCATCCAGTCTGTCATGAGTGTAAGCTAAATGAGACCCATTGTCTATTATTGGACAAGAAGTTCTGTCTTGGTCCCCTGGTGGCAGGTGGTTGTGATTCAGTTTGTCCAAGCCATGGACTTCCATGCGTTGGATGTTGGGGTCCAATAGAAGACGGTAATTTCAAGGAGCATTTCAAACTCCTTGAGAGTTTTGGAATGTCAAAGAAAGAAATCACAAGACGGATCAAGAACTATGGAGGACATAAAATCCTGCAATATTTGGAGAACCTTTGATTGTGGAGGAAAAAAGAATGTCAAAGAAAGAAATCGTTATTGAACCTCTAGCCCGAGTTGAGGGACATGGAGGAATTAGGGTTGTGATTGAGGGAAATAAAATCAGCGATGTAGAAGTACGAATACTTGAAGGTCCCCGACTCTTTGAAGAGCTGGTTGTCGGTAAGACACCAGAAGAGGATCTCAGCATTGTGCCCAGAATCTGTGCAATCTGCAATCTATCTCACAAATATGCAGCCTTGAGAGGTCTTGAGAAAGCATTGGGTGTAACAATCCCAAACGTTACGCAGGAATATCGCCATCTAATGCATAATGGTGAGATAATTGAAAGCCACAGTCTTCATCTCTACTTCCTAGCTTTACCAGATTTTCTTGGTTATGACAATGCAGTAGCAATGGCAGACAAATACGGAGATGTAGTTGTTAAAGCATTACAACTGAAGAAATTCGGTAACAAGATAATGCGAATGATGGGCGGTAGAATGATTCATGGAGAAAATCCAGTATTGGGTGGGTTCGGTAAACTCCCAAGTAAGAAGGCTCTAATCGCCATCAAAAAAGAGGCAGAGGAATTATTGCCTTTTGCGATGGCAACCATAGACCTACTAGCGGGACTTGAAATTCCAAACCATATAGAACGAGAAACTCAGTTCCTCTGCTGTAAACCTACTCATGAGGGATATGACTACTACGGGGAGTTCTTCATAACATCCGATGGAAAGGAACACCCAGTTGAGAACTACAAGGAAGTAATCATCGAAAGAACAGTCAGTCATAGCTTCGCAAAACGAGGAACATACAACGGAGCCCCATTCACGGTAGGTGCAATTGCACGTATCATTCTACTAAGAGATAGGCTAACGGGTCAAGCAAAGGAGGCTTGTGATAAGCTGTTCAATGAACGGTGGCACCGCAACCCCCTGTACAACAACTTTGCTCAAGCCGTTGAACAAGTCTTCTCACTAGAGAGTGTTATCAGCATTGTAGACAAACTACTTGAAAGTGATACTCCTGAGATTGCTCAGCGGACAACGGAAACAGGTTCTGGTACAGGAGCTGTTGAAGCTCCGCGAGGTACACTCATCCATTCCTACAAGATAAAGGATGGAAAAACAACTTATGCTGATTTCATCACACCTACCGCAATGTTCCTTGATGATGTCGAGGCTTTCATTCGTACGGGTGGAGAGAACTTGCTCGCGAACAATCAGATGGAGAATATTGAACTCAAGTTCGAGATGATTGTACGAGCCTTTGATCCATGCATTAGTTGCAGTGCACATCTAGTAGAAGTTGTGTACAAATAAAGTCACTATTTGTGGGTGTGGTCATACCACACTCACAGCTCTACTTTTTTATTTCACATCTCTTTCTGAGTCAATATCATTTCGATCATGAATCTGGTGTCTAACCCAAGACATAGGTGCACGCAGAGCAATTCGAGGACCAGAATATCGCATTACTTGTCGAATCTCTTTACGCATTGTCGAATTATAACAATGAGTAGGACATTTCCTGCAAGTCGGTTTATCCTCATGGTATTGGCAGTGATCCAATCTTAGAAGTGAATAATCTAACAAGGTTTGACATTCAGAACATAGAGTTTCGCTAGAAGAGTTATGTTTCTTCTCACAATATAGACGAATCAATTTCTCAAGGGTTTCTTTCTCTTTCTGTATCTTAGGACCGATGCCAGAAGAATTTGATTTATCATGCATTCCAAAAATCACCAAGGATTCTAATAATGAGAAAAATTGACCTATATCAAGAATAAGGTAGTGACATCCCCTAAGACAATGCTTAAGATTGACACAACCTCGCAGCTCCTAACTCAAACGAGGTTATGTCATGGCCCTATACTGTGTAATGGTCAAGGGTGCCTGTCGGGGGAAAGGCTGCGATTTCTGGGTGAGAGTAAAGATAAGGAAACTCGCTCTAGATGAATTAGTTACGGGAATTAGAGAATCTATTGTAGAATGCAATATCAAGAATTCAATGTCTTTAGAGGATGCCATACAAGAATATTGGTCACAGATTGGGGTACGAAACATGGACAAATTATGTGTGGAAGAACCAGACCTCTGCACAAAAATGATGGATGCTGAGGTCTTGGCACAGAAATGATTTGGACTAGCTTACATCTGCAGGTACAGGAACCACATTTCCTCTGTTTATAATCCACTTTGGATCAAGAGCTTTCTTCACAGCTTGCATCTCAGAGATGCCCTCTGGTCCGTACATTGCCTCAAGGAATGCTCGCTTAAGCTTCCCAATACCATGCTCTGCGGCTACAGTTCCTCCGAGTTCAACTGCGCGTTTTGCAAACATCATGTAGTTGTCCATACCTTGTTTGACTTCCTCATTATTTCGAGGAATCATATTGACATGCAAGTGATTACTCCCAATATGACCGAAGATTACGTATTCCATACCTTGTTTTTCAAGTGTTGTTCGATAGAATTTGAGATAATCTCGGAATGCCTCGTCCGGTACTGCCATGTCAGTACCGATTTTGTGTACTTCACTATACTCTGCTTTGCGCTGAGCAATCAAACCGTTCACAGCCTCTGGAACGAAGTGACGAACTTTCTTCATTTTCTCTAACTCAGTCCAGTCTAAACCAGCCCAACTAGATTCAGATGATGTGTTATGCTTGTTGAGGACTTCCTCAAGAGCCATAATCAGCTCCTCCATTTGATCCTCTGCATATGAAAACTCGAAGAAGACAATTGCTTTTGTATCATCTTTCATCGCGGGAACCGTGATTCCTGCAGAGCTTGCTTTTTCCTTAATCATTTTAATCGCATTTGGTCCAAAGTACTCTAGAAAATACATTTTCACAATTGACTCTGGAGATCTAATATCGTATACAAAATTAACAGCATCATCTTCGCTTGGAAAGAATGCCATCACAGTCATGATATTATCTGGTAATTTGTTGAGTACGAGTTCAACCAAGGTGATGACACCTAGAATTCCTTCTGAACCAATGAACAAATCGATAAGATCCATATTGGGTTTTGCAAAGAGTCCTGCAGCATTCTTTGTCTTTGGCATCTCATAGGTAGGGACAACGACTTCTACATCAGTGCCATCACTCAACGTTATGATGAATTTTCCATCTTTAGAAATTACATCGCCTCTGTTGATATCAAGAATATCCCCATTAGCTAGAACTACTCTAATTCTACAGACCCAATCCCTAACCGCACCATACTTGAATGTCTTGGCACCTGATGCATTACAAGCAACTAGTCCTCCCAACCAAGCACTCATCTCAGTGGGATCTACAGGGAAAGTGAAAGTATCAGACTCTTCTTTGAAACTAGAGAGTGCAACTTGCTGTTGCTCAGTACCCTTGCGTTCTAGAGCATCAAGACTCTTGGTGGTAACTGCTCTTACCACATCTTCAAGGGTAGCTCCCGCTTCAGCAGCAATAGAATAGAGTTCTTCCTCTTGGGTATAGTTCATGTAAAGAAGATCAGTCATCTTCTCAAGATTCATTGCAATACCACCAAGCGGAACAGCTGCTCCGGTTAATCCGGTTCTTCCACCTTGGATAGTTACAGCGGTACCTGCTTCAAATGCCTCTTTCATGAGCACAGCAACTTCAGCTTCAGTCGATGGAAATACAATCTTCTCAGCCATACCCTCAAAGGAGTGGCTTTCATCATCAAGGTAGAGGGCATAAGTATCAGTAATCTCAGATTGATCTGTCACTGTTTTGACCTGCGAGATTTCAACATCCTCTGATTTTAGTGCGATCATGTGATTAGTCATTCTCTTTGCTCCTCTAAAGATATTGGTGAAAATTAACAATATTAAATATTCCGTACGGTAACTGCAAGTATGCTTTTAAGAACAGGACCGACAGCGTCGCAATCACACACTAATTACAAGATTTGAGCGTGATGACTTGAAGATTGCAGCCATATCAGATTTGCATGTGCTTCCTGATGATGGTGATCGAGAGCTCCTTGAAAGTATCAAACGAAGAGTAGAGGAGATATCTCCCGATGTCCTTGTCATCGCTGGAGACATAAGTGACCATCTGAGTGTCTTGGATGATTCTCTTTCACAATTGTACATTGAAAGCTGTGCAAATCTCTATGTTGCAGGAAATCATGATATCTGGTTTGAAGATGAGGGAGGTCCAGGATCCCTAGAAAAGTACTCGCGAAAGGTAGGCAATATTTGTCAGAAGAATGGCTTCATTCATCTGCCAGATAGCCCTCATATTAAAGAAAATACTGCATTCGTTGGAAGTATAGGTTGGTATGATTACTCGTTCAGACGTCCCGAACTTGATATTCCGATGGATCATTATGAGCAGAAAGAGTATCGTGGAGCTGTTTGGTATGATCTATTCAAAATAGACTGGGCATATAGTGACATTGAAGCGACGAATCTTTTCAATCGTAAATTAGAATATGATCTCACGACCCTTCCCGACAATATCTCTCAAATTGTCTATGTTTCACACCATCTACCTTTTCGAAACCTCACCATCTACAAAGATCGTCTTCCATGGGATTTCCATAGTGCTTTCATGGGTGCTCAGAGTACAGGTAAAATCCTTGAGAACAACGATAGAGTGATTCTATCAATATCTGGACATAGCCATATCAGAAATTTGGTGGCTATAGGAGGAATAACAGCAATCACAGTTCCAATTGGTTATGGTAGACCGGAACAAAACAAGCTTGACGATTTTGTTAGAGATGCAGTGGCCGTGATAGAGATAACAGAAGGGAGTATCAACGTGCCAGATTTTGTGAAAGGTGACATTTGTGCAGACCTTTCATATGTTACTTCAAGGCACTAACTCGACTCGGCACATTAATGAGCAGGAAATGCAATTATACCATTCACTCTGCTTTGTGCTTTAATCAGAGAAAACCAAAGATGTGACTAGTACAACGAAGAAACCTGGTTGGGAAATCATTGCCGCAATTGGTGTCATCTTATTTACTATTATTGCGGGCTACCTGGTTACGCTTCACAATATTGCTGGAGCGGTCCTAGTTGTCTTCATTGGTACATACATACTCATTTCCACAGAGAAAGTGAATCGGACTGCGATGTCATTGCTAGGAGTGGCAATTGTAGGTGTGATTCTATACATCGCTTTAGAAATTGAGGTTCTTACCGGCGTCGATCATGGTGGAGTGGAGTTTTCAGTACTCATAGCGCACATCGATTGGACCACTATTATGTTCATCATTGCTATGAGTATAATCGTAGGAGTAGCTGCTGCTTCAGGTCTATTCCAGTTTATTGGCTTGAAAATTGCAGCAAGAAGTCAAGGCGAACATAGAAAACTTTTCATCACGTTTCTTGTTTTTGTATCAGGAATCAGCCTATTTTTTGATACTGTTTCAACCATGCTTATCGCTGCACCTCTCACTATTGAGATTTGCAAAGCTCTTGAAATTGATTTCAAACCGTTCTTAATTTCTGAGGCAATCGTGTGTAATTTCTCGTCAATTCCATCAATTGTTGGTGCAGTACCGAATCTCGTAATTGCAGGTGAAACAAAACTTAATCCAGCGTTTCTCTTCATAGTTATGATGCCGCTCTCAATAATTCTCTTTCTTGTTAGTCTACCAATCTTACTGAGATGGTATGGCTCAACATTTGGGGAAACAGAGGAAGTTCGAATTGATAGGGTTTTCTCGATTGATCCTACAACTATGATCAAAGACCGGTGGGACTTCAATATCTCTGCAGTGGCTCTCGTTTTATTAGTTATTGGTTTTGCATTAGGACCATCTTTTGGTATAGTTCCCCCATTGATTGCACTTGTCGTAGCAGGCTTTCTACTCCTCTTGGCGCATGAACGAGCAAACGAGTTCCTTAGCCAGGTTGGTTGGCCTACTGTCTTCTTTCTGGTCGGGCTGTTTGGTCTAGTTGGTGCGCTCGAAATAACAGGTCTTATTGATGCATTGAAAGATGCTATAGAACCAATCGTGGGTAATGACGCCAATTTTGCTATTGTATTTCTTATGTGGATCCCAGCGATGCTTTCTGCATTTTTAGACAATCTACCTGTGTCAGCTGTACTTGCACCTATTGCTGTAGAGTTCGGCGGATTGAGCCCAGTTCTTCCTCTTGCACTTATCTTTGCAGTGAATATTGGTGGTTATATTTTCACGCCACTTGGTTCGCCTGCAAACATGGTCGCAATAGGATTATCAGAGAGGGAACATGATCCAATTTCATTCATCGAGTTTGTGAAAATTGGAACACTGTTAGGAATTATCCATCTTGTAATAGGGAGTGTATACCTAGTACTAGTCAATATGCTATTCTTCGGATAGCTATCATTAAGAGCAGCTATGGTTACACAGCGGATGTGTGCAACAAATAGCAAAGAATGGAACAAATGAAGTGAGAACATGCAAGAACCCGTGGGAACTCTAGTCATCCTAGTATTCATTGGTGCCTATCTAGCCATCTCAAGTGAGAAGGTAAATCGAGCCGCAATGTCTATGACAGGAATGGGGGTCGCAGGTCTTGTTCTTTGGGGTTATGGTACAAATTTCAACACGTTAATTCACAGTATTGAATGGAGTACGATACTATTCATCGTTTCAATGATGGCTATAGTGTCAGTTGCAGGTCACTCTGGAATGTTTCAATATATTGCACTAACTCTAGCAAAACCAACGGGAGGCGATACAAAACGTCTGTTTACAGTGTTCATTGTCTTCGTCTTCTTTGTGTCTATAGTCTTTGATACAACTTCAACAATATTGATTATGGGACCTCTTACAATTGAGGTGTGTAAAGCTCTAGAGATAGACTTCAAACCATTCTTGATAGGTGAAGCAATTACTTGTAATTTCGCGTCTATCCCATCAATTGTCGGTGCGGTTCCAAATCTGGTTATTGCAGAAGAAGTATTTCGAGCAGGTGTTACTGGCTTTGATGCAGGTTTTCTGTTTGTTATTCTTATGCCTCTATCAGTAATCCTGCTATTTGTAACTCTCTTTATTTTGCATAGAGTCTTCAAGGACCAACTCATTGATACCGAAGAAGAGATAGTAGACGAGGTCTTTGTAGTAGTACCACAACACATGATTAAATCAAGAAGTGATTTCTACCTTTCACTTGTAGCAATAGCAATATTGACTCTCGCCTTCACTTTTGGACAAGGATCCGGTCTTGAACCACCTTTGGTTGCCATTATTGTTGCATTCACCGTACTTTTGATGACACGGGAACGTGTTGAGAACATTCTAGCGGAAATCAACTGGAATACAGTTTTCTTCCTGATTGGCATCTTCGGACTTGTGGCAGCACTGAAGATTGTTGGTTTTATTGATGATATTGGAGCTGGTGTTGGTGCAGTTGTAGCAGGAGATACTGGAGGTGCAGTTGCATTTCTCGTTTGGGTTCCTGCGTTACTCTCTGCAATCATTGACAACATACCAGTTTCAATAATTCTCGCACCTATTGCATCTAGTCTGGCAGCAACCACACCGGTCTTTCCAGCGATTCTGATATTTGCTGTGAACGTGGGAGGATATTTACTACCAATCGGGGCTCCAGCAAATTTGCTTGCTATGGCGATGTCTGAGGATGAGCATGATCCAATTAGTTTCAAAGCATTCGCTAAGATTGCAACACCTCTAGCAATAATCCATCTGCTTATCGGAACAGGATGGCTCTATTTAATGACATTTCTGATTTGATTCAAAATAAGTGGCGTCTGGCCACCGATAAATAGCCACCGGGAGGAGGACACTACGGAAACACAAGACGCCACATATTAGTTACAAATTGTACTTAACTACCTTTAGTTACTGACAAAATGCGCATTTTTGGTATTTTTCTCATTTTGTCAAAGACTCTATATTTATACGGTATTACCGAACGAAAATCATCAACAGTAAACAAGAGGTTCTAGAATTTGCCAAAACGAGCACGGTGCCCGCATTGTGATAGGCTCTTCAATCGTGATGTCCTTGATAGGCATATCCAGAGATGTCGTGAGCGAACTCGTTCAGTAACATCCAGGAGTCCTCAGAGAGGAAAAAAGACTGTTATTGTTGATGGAAACAATGTTGCATATCACCTCTCACCAAACGGAAAGCCACAAGTTAACAACATCTTACTGGCTCAGCGCAGTCTTGCCAACGGAGGATACAAACCAGTATTCGTAATTTCAGCAGCTCTTGTTCACAAAATAGACCGTCCTGATGCATTAATGACATTAATGAACGAAATAGATGTTGTCCGTGCTCCTCGGGGAACAAATGATGATTTGAAAATCTTTGAAATTGCACAGAAAAGAAATGCAGACATCGTATCAAATGATAGGTTCCTAGATTGGTTAGACAAATATCCATGGGTATCAGATAGACTAAGGAAGTTTAGGATGACTCCTACCGGTCTGATTTTGACCTAGTCAATTATCTAAATTCGTCTCCTTCGAAAGCATTAAAATCAGTCACGAAATGACCACTCTAATTACTATTCAAAGAGTTGGTGCAAAATGAAAATCAGTGAATTGCGAAGTATGTATCTTAAATTCTTCAAAGAGAAAGGGCATTCAGTTATAGCTTCAGCTTCACTGTTTCCTGAGGATGATCCATCGGTACTATTCACCTCAGCAGGTATGCACCCTCTTGTTCCATATCTCTTAGGGCAAAAACATCCTGAAGGTATTCGGCTCACCAATTTTCAGAAATGTATTCGTACAACTGACATTGATGAGGTTGGAGATACAACTCATCTTACATTCTTTGAGATGCTGGGAAATTGGAGCCTTGGTGATTACTGGAAGGAAGAAGCAATCACATGGAGCTACGAGTTTCTCACATCAAAGAAATGGTTAGGATTTGACCCGAATAAGCTGTCAGTCACTATATTCGCAGGAGATAAGGACTCTCCCCGAGATGATGAAGCCGCTGAGGTCTGGCGAAGTGTTGGTATCCCAGATGAGCGCATATACTTCCTAGGAAAAGAGAACAACTGGTGGATAGCAGGCAATAGCGGTCCTTGTGGACCATGTTCAGAGATGTTCATTGAGGTTGATGAGATACCAAAGTGTGGACCTGATTGTCGACCTGGGTGTCATTGCGGTCATTTTGTTGAAGTCTGGAACGATGTCTTCATGATGTACAACAAGAGCGAAGACGGAAAATACACTCCTCTCAAGCAGCAGAGTATTGACACAGGAATGGGTGTTGAGAGAACGGCCGCCATGCTTCAGGGAGTCCCATCAGTTTTCGATACCGAGGCCTTCATACCATTAATTGAAAAAATCAAAGAACTCTCATCGATGGAGGAGTTTTCAGAGGAAGAAGATACTCAGATTCGTATCATTGCGGATCATGTAAGGTCTGCTATCATGATAATGGCTGATGATAGACAGGTTGGTCCATCCAATGTCGAGCAAGGTTACATTGTTCGACGACTTCTAAGAAAGGCAATTCATAGTGCTGATCGACTGAATATTGGTACGGGCTTTATGATAGAACTCACAGATCTTGTAGTTGGCATGTTCAAAGATGTCTACAAAGAGGTGGAGCGAAATCAAGAGTTTATCATTAAGAATCTCAAGGCGGAAGAAGAGAAGTTCAGGAAGACACTCACCAAGGCTTTACGAAGATTCGATAGAATATTCCAAGAATCAAATACAATCACAGGACAGGATGCTTTTCTGCTCTTCACAAGTTTTGGATTACCTCTGGAAATGACAAGAGACCTTGCAGAAGAAAGAGGCATTGCTATAGATATGGAGCAGTTTACGAAGCAGTTTGAGGAACACAGAGAGAAATCGAGAACTGCAACTCAGGGTAAATTCAAGGGCGGTTTAGCAGACCACAGTGAGGAAATCACCAAGCTTCATACTGCAACTCACCTTCTCCAAACTGCACTAAGAAAAGTTCTTGGAAATGAAGTAACACAGAACGGTAGCAATATCACTGATGAGAGACTCAGATTTGATTTCACATTCTCAAGAAAGCTGACTCCTGAAGAGGTAGAACAGATAGAAAAAATGATCAATGATGTAATTGCTCAAGATATTGCAGTTGAGCAATCATTCATGAAATATGATGATGCAATTGCAAAAGGTGCGCTTGCCTTTTTCAAAGAGAATTATGGCGAGGAAGTGTCAGTATACAATATAGGGGAGTTCAGTCTAGAACTCTGTGGTGGACCACATGTGGAATCCACTGCAATTCTTGGAAAATTCAGAATTGCAAAACAGAAGAAGATTGGAGCGGGGATAGTCAGAATTCGAGCTGTCCTTGAATCAAAATCCTAGAGATGTCATCTGTCGCAAGGTCTATTTGCTCCTTTTACTACGTTTGAGTGTTAATACCAGATTCATTTCAGATTTGTCAAGGTGGTTAGACAAATGGGAACATTCTCAAAAATATTCGGGCTTGGTGATAAGGAACTCCAAAAGGAAGCTGACAAGCTTCTCCTTAAACTAAGCAAGGCAATTCAATCAGCTAGCGCTAAGCTAAACGTGTGTGCAGATGATTGGCGTGATGGTAAGAAAAAACACTTGGATGAACTCGAATCAGAGATCATTTCTCTTGAGCGTGAAGCTGATAAGGTTAAGGATGAACTTTTCGAAAAAATATTCTCGAAGAGGGCGTATCTACCTCAACAAACTCAAGACCGCCATCAACTTGTAAACCACATGGATAGTGTTATTGATGCTGCAGAGGAAGCAGTTAGGATGATGCTGATTGGCCGCAGATATAAACCCCCTAAGGAAATCCATAAGATTGCAGAAAAAGGATGGATTTGCACAGACTTACTGCAAGATGCAATCAAGTATCTCTTTACAGACTTTGAAAAATCCGTAAAATATGCTCTAAAAATAGATAAAGTTAGAGAGGAGGCAAGAGATATTCAATTCGACCTGCTTGAACGTCTCTTTAATGATGATGACTTCAGTTCGATAGAGGTCACTTTGTTTCGTGCAATCTCTGAACGGATTTTGAGAGTTGCAATCACAGCAGAAGAAACTGGGGACTTCATTCGAACCATGGCGGTTAGGTATAGTTAGTCGGAGGATCTTCTGAATTGGAGCCTTTGATTCTAGGAGCCTTGCTCGTCATCAGTTTTCTTGTTGCCTTTTCAATAGGAGGTAACGACGAAGCTATGGCTCCGGCTGTTGGAGCGAATGTTTTCACAATTCGAGCAGCTGTTATCATTGGTGGTATTACCACAGTTATTGGGGCAGTTCTTCTAGGTGGCAATGTATCAGAGAAAGTTGGTTCAGATCTTGTGGGTGGCGGTAGCGAGCCAATGATACTCACAATAGATATGGTCTTTGCTATCCTGATAGCTATGGCAATATGGTTACTTATTGCTTCAATTTCAAAGGGATTGCCAATTAGCACAACTCAATGTATTGTGGGTTCTGTGCTCGGCGTAGCAATCTTTGCCCCAGTAGTTGGGTATTCTGATTGGGGAATAGGAGTTATCGATTGGTATGTAGTTTTTGAGGTATTTGCAGGATGGATTCTATCACCAATAATCGGGTTTGTATTTGCTGCGGGAATATTCGCAATCGTCAGACGCATACAAGGACGTGCAAAAGGATTTACTGCTCTTGAACGACAAGAAAGAATTGCATCCTATCTATTAGCCGGATTTTTGATATTGACCTCGCTAAGCAGAGGAGGAAACGATGTAGCCAATGCTATTGCGCCTCTAATTGTTTTACCCGAATTCCAAGGAGTTTACGATTTTGGTACCTTTATTCTTCCTCGATTCATAGTTCCCCTTCTCGTAGGCGGGATTGGGATGGCTATCGGTTTGATTATAGTCGGGAGAAAAGTAATCAAAACACTTGCAACAGAAGTGGTAACTCTCTCACCATCATCAGCACTCTCAGCTAGTATTTCAGTTGCAGTAATCATGTTTATTGGAACCCTTCTAGGATTTCCTTTGAGTGGCACCCACGTACTAGTTGCAGCTTTAATTGCAGTAGGTTGGATTTCAGCAACCCCAATTCAGATGAAACAGGTGAAAGACATTCTCATCTCGTGGGTAGTGACTGTCCCAATTTCAGCTGTTTTTGCTATTGGAATATTCTGGATTACTCAGGGCTTGTTTTAACAAGAATCACTTCAATTTTGGAATAGAATGAATCAGCATATACTCCTTAGCAAGAGCACCCAATGTCTTTGCTTCCTCAACGGATAGGTGAACACGCCTAGTTGATTTAGGAGTTTCAAGATATGTTGCTTCGATGAGTGCAAGTGAAGCGTCAGTTACAATCTTTTCTGCACCTGGACATAAGCGAGTGTCACCAGTATATGCTACTACAGACCCACCAACCTGAACCCTATACCCATGGGCAGGTTCCAGAATCTCTACTTCTGTTGCGTGTTCTAACGAATAGTGTTCAACTTCATACGCCTTAACCTTGAAGAAATCAGTATCAAAATCTGAATCAGACGAGATTTCATGATACCAGATTTTGAAAGGAAGTGTTTCTCGATGTAGTTCTCTGAAGCCCTTGATTATCTCAATTGCCTCCTTGCAGTTAGGAGGAATGATGATATTGAGTGGTTTTTTTCGACCCAACATCCTCATGAACCCAAACAATGTATAGAGTCCACCAACATGATCAAAGTGTCCATGAGAAATAGCAATGAGGTCAATCTCATTGATGAATTCAGAACTCTCAAGAGAAATCAGAAGATCTCTAATGGCTCCATCTCCAACATCCATAAGCATCATTTTTCCAGTGAACTTCGAAGTCAATACGATAGTAGTGCTTACACCTGCGGCGCTGAATGGAACATTCACATGAACTTCATCGTTTTCCCAAGTGGTCTTGTACTCATCTAAGTTTTTCATCAATTACTCAAATCCAGGAGACTAAAAATCTTACAAATTCATTAATGATCTGTCGATGAAATGTAAGATTTCCGATATGAGAATAATTCTCTTCTCATTCATTGGAACTCATCCTCATGAAGGTTTGCCTAATGCATCTCGTATTGTTAGATATCTCCCAGCTGACTGCAACACACAGTTCTTCCTGAAGCAGCAGTGCAATATCATATTCTCGTATGAGTTCATATACTCACCATGACCATAGAACATTATGAACGGACTAGGGATGTGGCTCACCGCTAAGGATAGAGCCATACTGAAAGCCCGGAGGAAGACTCGTTCTTCTCATGGGAAGTCCGCACTTCCCCAGAGGACACCAGCCTCGAAAGGGGAGTCCGTGGCCGACCCCGATGACCAGACTTCACTTGTGGAGTTTGCGAGGAGTGAAGACCCTGCCATGGTAAACGCTGTGGAAACACCGACTGCTATCACACCAACTGGTGAGTGTGAGGTAATGCAGCGGACAGAAGCCGAGTCCCATCGGAGGAACGATGTTCCAGTGAAGAGGGGCAAAGCTCGCGACAATGTTACTGACTCCGGTCAGGAACAAGCTGGTGACAGCAGTCGTGAGAAAGGTGAAACACAGGAGTTTCTTATAATTCACTCACAATTGTAAGATATGGGTCATGTATTGACAGGATGGATATTTTGAATTAGTTTGGAGGAGTGTCGAGCCAAAAAAACTCGACACATTCCAGTATAAACTAATCATATCGTTCATTGTAAGATGCACAATTTTTTGACACCAGAGTGTTGTACTTCCATGAAACGACAATGGACTGACTCTGTGAGGTCAAATTTGTGTCATATCAACCTCATACTAGGAGTATTCAGATGGAGTATTTAATCTCCACAGATTACCCCCAAGTGTTGATTCTTTCTCTCAACTAATCATATCCTAATTGAGGAACTCGCGCAAGGTAGTTCATGAAGTAACCTATCACAACGGATACAACAAGACCTGCTGTTGTGGTAAGAAGGATAGTCACCAAATCAGGAGTAGCACCTGAAATCATCTGCATCCATGACCAATAGGAACCAGCGATGGTCATTCCTGAAAATGCAACCTTCTTCAGAGGAATCTTCACAGATTTTGTCTGAAGTATACCCATATCAACAAGAGCGGCAGCTAGGGCACCAGCCTTGTCAGGTTTTAGCTTTAGACGCTTGCCAAGCTGACCAACTGTCACCTTAGATTTAGGTTTGATAACAGCTAGAGCCTTTGGAGCATATTCAGCGATATCTTCTGAGAAGTATATAATTGCAGAGGCAATATCAATACCGCACTTACTGCATGTCGGTACATCTTTCTTCCATTTCTTGCCACACTTTGGACAGCGTTTATGGTCCCATGCTTTACTAGCAGCTTCGCTGACACGACGAGTGAGTTCTGCCTTGTCGATTTGCTCACCGCCTTTCTTCTTTGGTTTTCTTCTTAGTACGACTGCACGTGGGAAGATACCAACATCAGAACCTCTCTTCGCTCCACGAAGCTTACGAGCTGCAAAAATACCTCCCTGAAACTCATCAAATGCCAATATCAATGTGAATACTGACATGATAGTAAATCCAACGGTTATCAATCCACTAATTGAGAGAATTGCTCCAGTTCCAGTCGGTCCAACATGAAGAACGAAATTTTCACTTACTGTCGCATTCCCACCAGTAGAGTTTTGGTATGTGAATGCGAAAGCACCCGTTATCGTTCCAGAGATTAGACCAAGTCCAGAACTCTGTAGAGAAGCTAAGGAAATAGATTCATTGACAAAACCAAGTATAGTAGTGTTTGCCGGAATGAAAGTACCCAGATCATCTCCCTGATTTATTATCGGTATATACAGATAGGACATGGTGAATGTGTAAGTAAGTAAAGTCAGGTTTGTATCTGCATAGATATCCATGGAAAAATTGAGGTTTTCAGAGAGATCAATGGGAATTGGATTTGCTGCATCAGTGTCAGCAGCATTCACTCCATTCACTTCAAGTAGAAATGCTAAATTTGAATCACCACTCCAACCAACAGGTGTTGCTGCTTGAGCTGGTAACAATATTCCGGACCATAGTAAACAGGTCAATGTCATAAAGACTAGAAAATGTGGTAGCGTCTTTCGCAATTTCGTTCTCCTCCATAGGAACAAGGATTAGGAGTCTTTTCTGAGCAGTTCCCTTTAACTGTTGCTAGAATATTGTTCGATTGTCTTTTAGTGAGAAAAATGGTTATTCTTTGCCCCCGAGGGCCTCCTCAATCTCTCTATCAAATGCATCATCATCTTCATCTTCATAGATAATGTGATTTATTGGACCAGAGTCAACCGGAGGAGTCCAATTAAGAACAAGGCCAAGTATATTGCCCCCAATGAAAGCGAGAATAATGAACCCTGTCACTAAGGAGGTTATTGAAATGAAGAAACTGATTGCGAGTGAAAGAATTAGGCCTCCAACTCCACTTATGACCATACTCAAAACAATTCTATCGACCGATCTTAAACTGGCCATACCTCCAATCATGTAACCTAATACTAACCCCAAGAAAAGCCCTGGGATTCCCAAAAGAGCAATATCTAACGTAGGCGTGACTTGCATCAAATATCATCCTTACTCTTTCTAGGGATTATTGAATCATTAAACTTTCGGATTGCGTGATGGGTCACCATCCATTCCAATGAACAATCTCAGATAGTTCTTTTCTGGTTCGTGGTTTCTTCTCGTTCTCCTGAGTTCTTTCATCCAGATTGTCGAAATCTCCTTCATATCCGAAAAAGACAACAGTGACAATTCTGTATTCATCAGGAATCCCAGTCACTTCTTTGAGCCCATCCTCATTCCAGCCAGCGGTTGGATGTCCCATTAGTCCAAGATGGACTGCTTGTAGTAACATATTTTGAACTGCCAATCCAACATCCATGGTGAAGTATGGTAATCCATGTGCTGGACAACCACCATCTTCCTTTGCTGTCACTAAGATCATTACTGGGGCAGATTTTCCCCAAGCATTACCTCTACTCAATACCTCATGAGCCTTCTCAAGAACATTCTCATCGCGGAGTACAACAAAGTTCCATGCCTGTGTGTTTCCGCAAGATGGTGCCCATCGACCTGCCTCAAGTATTGAATTTAGCATCTCATCTGTGATAGGTTTGTTTGAAAATGCTCTACCACTTTTTCTCTTCATTATCTCATCTAATATCAAATTTCTACGCCCCACAAATATTCTACTAATCTTTGAGAGCCATAAATTCACCGCAATGTTCTGGTATGTCTTGATGACCACACGCTGGACCCATCCAGCAAACTAGCTGATCACCTTCCATATGCATTTCTTTTCCACAATGAACTGGTGCAGAAACCTCTGCACCGCATTTCTCACATACTAATTTAGCCATTTCATAACCTCAAAGGTTTCTATGATATGATTAATTATAGTTAAGTATATGAATATTTAGTATGGTATCATTGAGTGAGATTATCCATCAATCAGGATAGTATTTCTTCGGGTCTTCTGTGTAGACCTTCTCCTCGGTCTTATGAGCTCCAGGTGTATCAAGCTCGATATCTCGTTTCAGTGTTCGATCCTCAGATAGTACCTCTTGAAATACTTCATTTTGAACGATTAGACGCTGAACCTCATTACTACCAGTCCATATTGTCGCTAATCGAGCATCACGATACAGTCGTTCTATAGGATATACATCTGTGTAGCCAATACCTCCTAGAATCTGCATAGCTTCATGAACAGCCATAAATCCTGCTTCAGTGGCGAAGACTTTGGCTTGTGAAACCTCTTTTCGGCACCATTTACCAGTATCAGCCTTTTTTGCTGCACGGTATACGAGACCACGTGCGGCATCAAGCTGAGTAGTGCAATCAGCAACTTTGAAACTGATTCCCTCGAATCTCTTGATCGCACGACCAAATGCCTCTCTTTTGTCAGCATACCTTACTGCAATCTCCATACATGCTCGACCCATTCCTATTGGTCCAGCCGCTGAAGTCAGGCGCTCGGGTACCATCATTGCATTGAAGACAGCATTTCCATCATCTAACTGTCCTACCAAATTGGTTTCAGGGATCTCAAGATTCTTCATAACAATCCGAGCTGCTCCCATCCCACGACAACCCATTAACTCGTATTCTTCCTCGACCTTAACTCCCATGTCGCGGTCCACTAGAAAAGCACTAAGTGATTGATGTGGTT
>JAUWOU010000024.1 GCA_030612005.1 Candidatus Thorarchaeota archaeon
GGTAACCTTTGCTGTACGTGTTAGTATCATAAAAGTTCCTGAAACCATTACCCCTCCTGCAGTTCTGGGAATCGACTTGGGGATTGAGAAAGCAGCATGTACAACATTGATCACACCGATGAAGGTAAGTGAAACTCGATACTTCATGCAAAAGGACAAGATTGAGGTCATAAAGAAGTATGACCGACTTGTAGCAGACCTTCAACATGAAGTTTCAACTCGTCTCAATAATGATAACATTCTTCGCAGACTTAGAAAGAATCGACATAAGCGTGAGAATGTTGCTCGTGAGTACGACCGAGTTCTTGTAAGTGATTTGTTGGATTACATTTCACAATTATCTGAGAAGTATACGGTCTATGTAGCGATTGGTCGATTGAAGAATATCAGGAATGTTGCAAGAAAAGGAAACTACAAGGGGAGAAGGTTCAGGGGGATGATACACTCTTGGGCTTTTGCTAGGATTACTGAGAGTTTGAAACATGGATTAGCTCAACAAGGTTGGTCTGTGAAAGGAAAAAATTCTCGATTTCGTGTTGTTCCTGAAACTTGGACTTCCATCATGTGTTGGAAGTGTGGAACCAAGGGAACAAGACCCAAGCAGAACTACTTCAAGTGCCCTTCGTGTGATCATCAGACCAATGCAGATAGGAATGGTGCCATCAATATCGCCGGACGCCTTATTATGCTCACAAAGTCACTACACTCTGTGAGAGGACTAGGTAAGTGGGCTAGTGCTGTGGATGCAGCACGAAGCGCGCGACTGAAAGCCCGAAAGAAGAAGCCTTCTTCCAAAGGGAAGTCCTTACTCTCCAAGAAAGAACCATCATCAGGTTCTGGGGAGTCCGCGGCTGTTCACTTTGTCCAGTCGGACCTTGCAAGTTTCAGTGATGGAATTTGTAAGAGTGATAATGACCCCGCCGTGGAAAATACTATGGAAACGCTCTCTGTTGCTGGAAGTGATGCTCCAGTATTAGAACAGGAGAAGGAAGCCCGGTCTTCAGGAGGGATCCCGTCCCGATGACAGTTGACAAAGCTCCTGCTAATTTTTGTAATCCTTCGGAATTACGAAGAGGTGGTGACACTGGCAAGAGAAGGGTGGAACATAGAAGTTGTCAACAGTTGACGTTCACTCACACTGTAGATACAGGTTATAGAGTTGTCAGGGTTTATCTATTTGAATCGCCTTTACTAGGATTTCGTACAAATTGAATACGTGTACACAGTGTATTCTCTTGCCCTCCCCCTCCTACCACGATTACTTGTGTGTCCGCCCTCTTGATACTTTGATTCACTCAATACAAGCTCTTTCCTTCATAGTTGTTAATTCTGATTCCAAGAGATCAATGTAGGTATTAAGAAATGGAAAACTTACAAAATCGATTAGATAGTTTGATTTCCCTCGTTGGTAGTTGTAGGTAATGAAACCGGCACGAGTGGGTATTAAGGACCCATCGGGGTTCAGCGTCAGCTTCCAGATTGGACCGTTGAATATTACTATAGGATAAATTCGCCAGATATTAAATCCACCATGCTGTTCCATAGATGACTTTGACATATACGACCAGATTCTTTCTTGAAATTCGAGAGCATCAAGTATCTGTTCGCATGCATTTCTAATACTATCCTGTTTGGAAGAACCGAATACGGACATGTGTAAAAGGGCTGCTGATTTGAGATTTTTTCTTGAATGGTGACTTGCCCCCTGAATTTGCTTGGCCATTTCACCCATTAGCAAGTCTTTGTAGGTCTTCCTGTCCAAACTAGTAAAGAGGGATGTTTCGTGTATTGACATTACCTCAAGAGCATCATCAGGGTCCGGCATCCCAAGTTTCGTGAACTCAGTAAGAAGGTCTCTTAGTAGCTTCGCAGATGCTTCGTTTTCGATGGTTTCACAATAGAAAACCCAGTTCTCACCCTTTCGCCATTTGCACTCTATCACACCGCGAATCTGGATTTGGGGATGTTTTTCCAAACCTAACTTTTCACTTTTTGATGCAAGAAGATCTATCGTGCGATACACTGGCTCTCTTTGTCCTTCCCATTCTTTTCGAATTGATTCTAACCAACTTGACTCTTCTTTTGGAATCTGCAAGTCCCAATATGTTCCATGAATTTTTGAAAACCACCCTCTCTTCTGAAACTGTAAGTATGCTTGAAGCTCAAGTTCTAGACCTCTTTCTCTTAGTTCTTTGAGGATATTGTCAGTCTGTTGATCATTGTCAGTAGTAGCGTTCTCTTTTGACACGTTGTATCTCCCCATATGACCTAGGTAATATTGATTCAAGTATTAACTTATGTCTAATTGTGTTTATCCTACTACGTCTTCTTTCAATAGAGTCTATCCTCTTTCGTTTGATTGTTAATCCAACTCTATGAGCTCTGCAATAATACATTCATACTTTAACGCAAGAAATAATACATGAAGTATCTGATGAATAAATGATTGGAGGGTGGTCTAGTAGAATGAGAGTCCTACTCGATACAAATATCATAATAGATAGAGAGGGAGAAATCCCAGTTCCTGTAGATGTTCAGGAATTCCTGCGGCAGTCTTATGAACTCGGTTGGACCATTCTTGTTCATCCATTATCTCGGAATGAATTGACGGGAGATAAGAATGAAACACGTCGAAAAAAACAGCTCTCAAAAATTGCTACTTATCCGTTGCTTTCTGATCCACCAAAACCAGAAAGTGATGATATATTCCTTCAATCTGTCGGAAAACCGACCTCTCCTAATGATTTAGTTGATATTGCGCTCTTATTTGCAGTTAAAGCTGAGGCCGTGGCTTTCCTAATAACAAATGATCAAGGAATTCATCGGAAGGCAAAGAAATGCAATATCGAAAATCGAGTGCTTACAAGTGATGATGCTGCTACTATCATTCGAGCTCAACGGGTTGATGATTCTCTAACGTCACCTCCTTCAATAATCAAAAAACCTGTGCATCGACTCAATTTCAAGGACCCAATTCTCAATGAATTGAAGAGTGATTATCCCACATTCACCGAATGGTGGACAAAAATATCAAGAGCTGGTCGTGATGCATGGATCTATCTGCGAGATGATGATTCACTCGGAGCAGTTCTAATTCTCAAAGTAGAGGATGGTAGTCTGGATTGTGACCAGTATTTTCAAAATAAAAAACGTATAAAGATATGTACACTAATTGTCAACTATACAGGTTTTAGAATTGGTGAACTCTTCATTAAATTAGCAATTGAATTCTGCGTAAAGAATGGGATTGATGAGATTTATCTCACTCATTTTACAAAAGAAAATGATTATCTTATTGACTTAATCTCTAATTATGGTTTCTCGAAGGTCTGTGAAAAACACGACTACGATAAACCAGAAGATGTTTTTCTTAAGACACTCACATACACTGGTCCAGTAAAGGAACGATGTGAAGCATGGGATATTTCTTCCAAATTCTATCCCTCTTTTTATTGCGGGCCTTTGGTGTCAAAATATCTAGTTCCGATTAGACCCAATTACCATGAAAGGTTGTTTCTTGGATTTAAACAACAACTAACTATCCCCGAACTCCTAGGTGAGCTGGAGATTCCTGGAAATACAATCGATAAAGCGTATCTAAGTAATTCAACCATACGGAGAGTGGAAAGGGGGGACCTCCTTCTTTTCTATCGTTCGCAAGATTTCCAGAAAATAACATCAATTGGAGTTGTGGAAGAAGTACATCAAGGCCGACTAGATTCGCAGGAAGTTCAACAGATCTTAGGAAAGAGGACTGTCCTCAATAAATTGGAAATTGAAAACATCACCGAACGGGACTCTCATATTCTTCTCTTTCGGAACCTTTTTCATTTTCCTAATCTAATCCCTATATCAACGCTTATCGAAAGAAATTTGATAAAGGGAGCACCTCAACAAATAATGAGTGTTGGTGACAAAGCCTTTGAATATATAATCAAGGAGAGTGGGATTGATTCTCGTTATTTTATCAATTAAACCAAAATATTGTCAAGCAATAATTGACGGCAAAAAAAAGTATGAGTTTAGAAAACGAATACCCAAGCATTGGAAAGATGCGCGTTTTCTAATCTATGCTTCTTCTCCTGTCCAGAGAATCATTGGCGAATTTACCTCCAGTGAAGTAATCGATGGAAGTCCTGAAGAGGTCTGGAAGAGATGTGGTAAGGATGCGGGAATTACTCAGGACGAATTCTATATCTATTTCAAAGAAAAAGACTCAGCGCTTGCTCTTCAGATCGATGAATTTATTGAATATAATCCCATCAATCCATGGGAAGCATTCAATCAGTTTTATCCACCGCAATCCTACAAGTATCTAACTCACAATGAATTGTTTTCTACATCACAGTTAGGAACCAAATGACTTAGTGTTCCTCTGAATGTTATGTTCAGAAATCTAATATTTCAAAATAGAATCCTGCTAAACTTCATTCCTCTGACCTGAACGGTCTAGTATCTCTTTGGCGATTAGTCTAATCAATTCCAATTCAGTTGATATCTTCTCCTCATCATCAATCGCAAATGATACACTTCCATCCTTTGTTCTCTTTTTTTGTAAAGACAACTTTCTTAACATCTATCCATAGACCAAAATAGTCACTTGTTATAATTGAGATGAAATAATTCATGTCAAAAATTCATACATTTGAGGATGTCACATATGAGATCTACAAACTATCTTCGAAAGATATCCTCTTCGATGCTTATGTTCAACTCAAATGTCAAAACTGTGTAAATTATGGTAGTACATATCACTGCCCTCCGAATACTCCTAAATTCTACAAAGCCGAATCAATACTGACAAGATATTCCAATCACTATCTCATAACAATGAAGGACGACCGAACTACGTGGATTGAAAAAATAAAAAATAAACATCCTAGTTATACCTACAAGCGACTAGTAAATCTGGCATCAAGAAATTGGGATGCAACCTCCTACTGGAAATTCCATAGACTTATGACTTTCTTACACAATCATTGGGAAAATACAACCCATAAACCAGTGTTAACGCTTGGTTCTGGTGGAGGTTGTAGACTATGTCGACCTTGCAATATTCATAAGAATATGGCGTGTAAAAAACCACAACAATCGATGCCCTCTCCAGAATCTTGGGGAATTGATGTCTATGGTACTTTGCTTAATCTTGGAATAGATATTGAGATTCCTCCACGAAATATATTCACACGAGTTGGATTCCTCTGTGCGATGGAAGCCATTCCTAAAGTTGAAGTGAACCATCTACAAATACAGAGAAATTCACACCTGTCTGAAATGATAAGTAATTTTTCACGCATTGTACAATCGCTGAATGAAATTGCGGAAGTCAATGTAGTATCGATTAATCCACTGAAGAATGTAGAATTGAATTTCGATGCATGTGTGAATTGTCAACATAATACAAGTTTTCTATGTGATAGATCATTTCTTCCCATATCTCATATTCAAGAATTTCTTCATACTAAGATTTGCATCACTCTTGATATAAAATACGATTCAAACTATTCTAAATCACTCTCTCTAGCAGAAGATACAATACATAGATTTAGCTTCTACGATGTGATAAAATTCTCAAATCATCCATGTGATGATTGTGATGATTGTAATTCTAAAGGATGCAATCTAACGAATACTAAGAGAAACACAAAATTCGGAAGGAAAAATGCATATCGGTGCATTAGATATTTGGGGTTAAATCCATTAGATTTTGGTGGAAATAATGACGAATCATTAAGAAGATCGTATCTGGTCTTTTCCAACAATGAATACAATTAATTAAATGAAACTTATCTGATCGTCAATAACTTCTAATCAACCAGTTAAACCAGTCTATTTTCGTTCTATCTTTGGGGTCTTCCTTTATTTCATTTTCATTGAAATCCTGTTCATATTCCCTTCTGACCATTTCTCTCCATTTCTCATTCTCTTCTGGAAATTTTATATCTATGCCACTTGAATTGAGTGAATCATGCTTAAGTGAAATGTGTGTCAATGCATATGACCATTCCTTCTTGTTTGTTTCATCACGTATCTCAAAATGAAATTCGAATTGTTTAGTAGGATCCGTGACAGCACTTCTTAATAGCTTTACAAATCTTGTAAACTTGTGTTTAACAAATTCATATACTTCCCTATGGCAGGTTTTTTCATCTCCTTCAGAAAATGTAATTATGAAATCTGCTTTATTGTCACCTAGATAATTTACAGTAAGTTTTGCATTCAATAGTCCATCTTGAAATCTCATATATGGTCTTGGTCTATCCCACTCTTGCATCTCATCAAATATAACTAGTAGAAATGGAAAAGCCATAAGTGATAGATGATAAATACTATCACAGTTGTGAGATGCAATTGACTTAAGAATTGTCTTTCTAACCAAAAATTGTTGTGCATCCCTTATACCAAATGGTTTAACTTTATCGAGTAGAAAATCAGACTCTAGGAAGTAAACAAGATTCTTAATAAGTATAATGCAACTTAGGACCCCATGGTCATAGCTATCGAGAGCATTAAGAAATTTCAGATAGTATTTGTATTGGGTGTGAACAGTGTATCCAGTTACTACAATGTCTTCCTTCTTATCCGTTGATTCTGCATCACCACTTATTGATGAAGTTTGTGTTATGCCATTCTTCACAGTATGTAAATCAGAACTGATTAGCCGAAGAGTATTCAGACACATATGTTGAAACATTGGTGATAAACCAAATTCGAGTTCTCTCATTGATATTCGACCTAATTGATCAAACATCTTTCGAGCTTCACGATTAATATTGAACACATTTTCCATAACTAATCCAAGATCATGGCACAACGCTATAATGCACCACATTGCTTCTTTTTCACTATCGTATATCTGCAGACCTTTTTTAGTATCATCAGCTTTCTTTTTTGCTTCTCCACAATCAACAAGCCCAATATCCATTTTTTTAAGCGCTATTGCACCCAACATGTATACACGCATGACATGTGCAATATGGTCACGAGTTTTTGTCAGAACCGGAGACATGTACTGCTCAAAACTCCCGAATGTATCGAAGAACCTAGCTAGAGTGTCAACTCCAAATGCAAACGAGTCATGTGCATTTTCTTCTCGCTCATCTTCATATTTCAGAAACACGATAGCATCACTCACCAACTGCGTCCACAATTTCTTCAAATTAGAGAATTGCCGAGTAAGACTTTTTTCCTCTAATAATTCAATGTAAGTATGAGTCAATTTTGGCTTTTCATTTTCCCAAATAGCCTGTGAGAATTTGAAACCAATAAACGCAGTATCTTTATAGATTTTCTTGAACTCCCTGATTAAGTCTCCATCTCCATTTATTGTACCTTTGTAGACATTATTACCCATTTGTTAAATCACCAACAATGCTTAATGAGTAATTCGAACACTTTCATCAGGAATCGCTACATCTTGATTATCACGAGTTTTTAGCATCTCCTGGGCTATACAGAATTTACAGACTTTGCCTTCTGGACTTCTATTCTTATATTCAGATATCAAATCTTGAATCCAATTTGATTGAAGAACATCCTGTAATGAATTCCTTCTGACATTGAATATCATCCTTTCATTTGCAAAATCTTTCATTGCCTCACACGGCGCAATAATCCCATCTGGTTCTATTGTTAGTCTATTTCCCAAACTACATTTTGATGATAGATCTGGAAAAATATCACTAAAAGGCGAGCCAATCTTTAAGAATTCCCTTTCAGCTGAATCTAGATTATGGATAATCCTAACAAGTTCTTTAATTTCTCTATCTGTTAGTTCAAGTATAGTTTTATTTATATATCCTCTACCTTGAGGTACAAATCTGAGAACACCTAATCCAGAAAGACCTATTTCTTTTCCTAGTTGGATTGTTTCTGAAATTAGTCTGAAATTAGATTTTACCGGCACAAAGTGACCAGAAGCTTCGATACCTGCTTCAATTGCATGTTTGATTGTCTTCAGAAGTTTCGCGAAACTACCCTCTACAGCTGTTATCTTGTCATGAGTTTTTGCATCAGGTCCTTGTATTCCAAATGCTAATCTATCAATATATTTACCCCACTTGACTAACAATTCCTTTGGCACGGGGACAATTTCAGTTCTTTCTGAATTATAGATATTTCCTGATGTATATACTACAACTCCCAAATTTTTCAGTTTACAATATTTAATGATTTTATCAAAATCCTCTCGGAGAAATGGCTCGCCTCCAGATATGCATATTCTCTTTGCACCTAAATGAGATGCTTCTTCAATGATACTCATCCACTCTTTTGTTGTTAATTCGTTTTTATCGCATACTCCACCATTTGATGAGCAAATTATACAATTTAGTGTACATTCACGAGTCAATTCTAGTGTGATTTCCATAAAATGAAATCATCTCCCGACATTTTATTATTGTTAATATCAGTTAAATTACTATTTTGTCTGAAGTAAACAGTGAAAAACTTCTCCCTCAAATCTATTCACTCCTAATTAATTATAAAATTGTGCTGCAACCATCCGTTTCTCCACAGAGATGTTTGTCAATACACCCAAACATTTGCAGCTATTTGAATTCTTCGGAATCATAATATTCACATCCAATTCACACTAGTATCTAAATGTAACAATTTAAGCACCTTATCTCACAAATTATGATTATCCTAGAATTGTCTAGAGTTTCGTAAAAACTTCCATCCTTTGTTTACCTTTTTTTGTAATGTTGTTGAAAATGAGATGATTCGCTGTTTTATGATTTTGATTCAGCTTGTTTTTTCTCATAACGTGACATTACAAAGGGCCATCCTAGATATAGAAAGATACTTGCAATCAATGAGATTCCTAAAGCCATTATTGGAGTGTTAGCATCTACAGTCCCCATCAAGAATGGCACGTTCATGTACACAACATATGTACTGAATGCATAAACCATTGTTATGATGATTCTGCCCGATTTTTTCCGCTTTTGCATGCTCCGAACTGCTTCAATTGCCATGATTGCCTCTCTTCCATGATCAGAAAGAGTATACAAACCCTCATTCAATTCAATAAGTATCCCCAGTTTTCCAAGATGATGTTGCAGGTTTCCACTACTTTTGATTCCTAACTCATGTTTCAATTTTGAGAACCCGAGAGCGGTATTTCTAAGGAGAAAGAGAGCTCTGATTCTTGTGTCATGTGATATTGCTTCAAAGAGCGAAGCTTCAGATTTTCCATTATCCTGCTTTGTATTATCTGCATCAGAGGATGTCATAACCACCTACCAAAATAGAATTGGACATTTAGCCTTATAATACTCCGTTACAGGACTGTGATTTAGAAGTGTATCCTTGCAATTATCTAAAGTAATCTGGTGCCACAAGAGATACTTCCATCCTTTGTTGTTGGCATACCTTTTTTTCATCTTTTTCATAAATGGTGATTAGATAAATAAAAACTGAGAATCACCACAATGTATCGGAGAGTTCTGTTGTTCCGGAACCTAACAGATAATGTACCTAAGAACATTGGACTTTATTCAGTGGGAGTCATGCTTCTTTTTCTGTTTCGTGTCCCGATCAACTCGTTGCAACTCCTGTTGAGCCTACTTGCCTTTTTGGTTTCTTATTCATCGATTTATGTGTTAAACAATCTATATGATATTGAAGATGACAAGATAGATGAAAAGAAAATTCTGAGAAAACCCTTAGCTCAGGGTGTTGTCAATAGAAGCGAAGCTGTGAAGATTTTCATTTCATTTTTGATTCTGGGTCTTCTACTCTCTATTTTTGTCAACCTGTTATTCCTCTGTGTTATTAGTTCATTAGTTTTCATCAACACGATTTACTCTATTCCATTGAAAAGCATCGCTAACCAAAGCTTAGAAGAGGTGAGTCCAAGAAGATTGAAACACACTATACTTGGACCACCTCTAGTCCTCCTCATGCAATTACTGAAGATTTTCCTTCCCTGGACTATTAGTACAGAGGTGATGCAATTTCCAGTTCTTTTTGCTGTTGGATTTTCTCTCATCTATGTTATACTTTTCAAAGGTTACAAAGAATATCGGACTATCGGAGAATCTATCAAACAGACACCGTTTTCCTTTGGCATCGCGATTGCTGTTTTCGTATTGTCAATGAGCATATATCCCGAACCATTAGTTCAAGCATCAATAGTAATCTACATAATTACAGGAATCATGTTCTTCTGGAATTCACACCTTACAGATAAGAAAGTCCTAATGCTGAGCCCGATCTATATCTTCCTAGGAGTTGTCATTCTATTCTATTTGATTACAAACATCTAGATCTGATGGGTTCTAGTATCGAAAATCACGAAAATCGGAAAAAAGTCAGTTTTAATGCAAGATAGATTGTTTATCAAAGACCTTAGTAAGCTTTGATGCATAGTATGATTGTGTGAAGAAGTTCTATGACACTGACAATCAATAAAATTACGAATTTGCTTCGTAATAATGGATTTGATGTACTTGCAGTAGCTACTGGCTTGATCGAAGAACCTGCAGAACAACCAATGATTATTTTTGATCATCGAAGCTACCCAGGCGTAGAAGCCCATATCGTTACTGCCGCTAATAGTGCTCTTTGGATTCCGAAACTAGATGATAATGGGGATGTTATTGTATACTATCCACCTTCTCCTAATAATGAAGCCCATCTCCTCGCTTGGGAGCGGCTGCTTGGAGTTTTAGGTGAATTAGGAGGATTACTTCACACTTTCAGAAACCGTGTTTTAGCTGGAAGTCTTTCAGGCATTATTTGGGCACATCATGAAATTGAATGGCATCGTGAGTTGAGAAGAGCTCCGTATCATGAAAAACAGAACACATCCAGCTTTATTGACTACGTAGACCCATCTATAAGAAACCATATCACAGCTTTGAATGACTACGGATTTGATACTATAGAAAGTTGTTCTGGTCTACTACAAGACCATCCTGATAGAAACCCATACATACCATATGTGATGCTTGATGAGAGATCATACCCCGACTGCATTCCACACTTCTTCACACTTGCAGACATTGCAGGTTGGATTCCAAGTTATGCTCCACACAAATTCGATGTCTATATCCAAATCCAGCGGCATCATCCTATTGTAGAAGATTGGAATAGACTTGTTCAATCAGCAAGAGTTCTTGACTCAATCTTGAAACCATACCGACAACTAGTGAGGAGTGCTCCTTCAGGTATTGATGAATTTGATACCTTACGTGAATCGTTTGGTACGAGCTTGGTGAATAGATAGGTCAAAGGAAACCTCATGATTATTCATTATTGAACTGAAGCAATTCGAGTGTTTTCCCTCTTTAAACAGAATCAATGAATCATGGTTAATCCTTCAAAAAGACAGATTTTTCCTCTTTCATGAGTCACGTAATTCCAATGTTACTGAGTTACACAAGATTATAATCACTGGAACCAATAGTGAAAGGAAGGTCAGTTCACTATTATGAAAGCTCTCATTCTTGGCGGCACAGGTCTACTTGGGTCATATCTTGTTCCAAAGTTATTAACACGCGGCTATGATGTGACTGTCTTAAGCAGGAACGCAGCAGCACTATCTGAACTTGAGAATCAAGGAGTAAAAGGCATCCTTGGAGACCTACTTGATCCTGATGCATTCATCCCCTCGTTAACACCCCAAGATGTTGTCGTATCTATTGCAATGCCATTAGAGTTTGGAAGAATGTCACAAAAAAAGTTTGAAACAGTAACTGAACGAACCACCAAGTTCACACGTTCAGCACTTGATATAGGATACAAGCTGGAGTGCCCAATTATCTTCACTTTGGGTACTAGCTACATGACAGGACCTGGAGAAGTTGCAGATGAAACTTGGCCTATAGAGAGATTCGGTCTAACATTAGCAGGAATAGATGCAGAACGTCTAATTCATGAAGCAGGAGCTGAGGGTCACCCAATCATCCAGATGATTCCAGGTCAGATCTATGGTCCGGGCGGAATGTTTCTAAAAATGTATAACATGCTCAAATCGGGAAAATTTGGGGTCGTGGGAAAGGGTGATAATAACATACCAAGAATCCACGTTGAAGACTGTGCTGAGGCATATGCACTTGCCATTGACAAATTACCTATCAATGAGTCCTTCATCATTGCTGACGATACACCCTGTACTACACGAGAATTTACGGAATTCATGGCATCTTGTGCTGGAATAACTAAAATAAGAAATATACCTAGAATCTTAGCGAGAATCATCATGGGCAAGCTTCTCCTAGATACAATGGGAATAGATTGTATCGTATCAAATGCCAAGTTGAAAGATGTGTTAGGGTGGGAGTTGAAGTACCCCTCCTATCGTGAGGGATTGCCCGCGGCTATTCAGGCACTCGAACACATGAGTAGTTCATAAGTCATGATTCACGTGTGTAGAATTTTCGCTTGGTTTCTGAGTTATTGATTTCATAATACTTGCCGCAGTCTAAGCACTTGAACTCCCGAGTCCATTCCTTCCAATACCATCCATCATCTGAAGTACCGGAACTATCATCGAAATAGATGATGATGGTGTTTTTACTACTGCATGAAGCACATATTCTTGCCCTATTTCTGCTAGGTAGCGAATCGTCAGTTTTTGCCCATCGTCGCGTATCGTACACCTTTGTAGTTTCTTTTTTAGTCAATGAAATTGCCTCTCTATCCTCTAACACAGACTCTCATTATGAGCCAAGTATGGAAACACTTCAAACTTCTATGTATATCCCCAATAGCATCTTATGTTGAACTCAAAAGAGATATTCATGTACAAGTTCTTACTGAACCTTAACCCATTCCATCACATTTTCGGAGATAGACTATGAACTATACTGACAAGTTTCTACAAAATAAAAATTCTGCATCAGAACTGCTTGCTGAGTCTGGCTATTCTACAAATCAGATGGTCTCAGCTGTAAAGGGACTTGGTGAGCTCTGTGTTTTGGCATTGGTGATCCGTCAAGCTGTACAGAACCACATCAAAGGTGATCATCTTCCTCCAAGGTTTGAAGTAGATTTACCAATAGAGCCAATCAAACTGCAACGAGTGGGTGAAGTCGACCTCATTGAATCACTTGAAAATCATAATGTCGTAATATCCTTGGGCCAACAGAGATATCGTGCCATGCTTAGTGCCACACTCAACAGATTGTTTGCATTGACAGCAAAAACTGGAGATGATTCCATACGCCGTGGATTCTCTGGTTTAGGTGAAAAAGGACCTCTTGAAGCAGCTCTCGAACGAGTTGAGTGGGAGATTATTGAAGCAGTCCATGACAATATAGATGTCAAATATCTTGAAGTCACTGACTTAGAGAATCAGATGAAACCAAAAGAACTACTCGATATACTGTCCAAAGCAAATGATCTGGCCACAGTAATAAAAGAGTTAGGTGGGTGGGAAACAACCCCCGCCGAATCAACAAAGAAACTCCTGAAAAATAAGAAACTCCTAGGTACGTTAAATGAGTATTTCAGTATCATTAACAATCTATCAACAATAGTTCAAACTGAAGTTGAGAACCAAAAGAATCTGATTGGACGATTCAGTACCTATCCGCGATCTTTTGTCGGAAGAAAATCTGTACCCTTGGTAGGTAGTTCTTGGAACCTTCGCCCTGATTTCAGAAACCATCCTCTAATACAGAAATTTCTCCTGCTGATTGAGAGTAATCATGCTATACTAGCAGGACTTGCTGATGTCTATGAAGATTACATTCGTGAATTTGTGGAAGGTGTAAGGAACCTACCAGCTAGTTTTGATGCACTCATTGCAATAGAAGATGCTAACCTTGATTTTCCAACAGCTGCTGAGATGAAATCGATTTGGGGTAAAATCACTCGAGCTTCAGATGCTCTCCTTGGTCAAGCTAAGTATGTAGAAGTCTATTTAGCTTCGATAGATACGCTCTTCAAATAGACTAAATGAATCTCATTTGATGAGCTTGAAAATCAGAGACGTTTTTAGATAGCTGGATGTTAAGTGACTTGTTTAGTTTCTCTTGAACATGAGGGGAGAGTTGAATTAATCATGACAGAATGGGACTCACGGGATCAAAAACCTAGACAATCACCATATGAAGGTGAAATACTCGGAAATAACATTGTCAAGTATTTTGTCCATGGAATATTGTTTGCTATCTTCTTACCAGCGTTCAATATAGCCATTGATTTTCTATTCCTTACAGGATTTACAGGAGTCGATATCTATAGTGCATTAACTGTACTTGGATTGATTGCTATATTTCTACCATTATTATTTGGATATCTTAATGGAGAGTTTGCACGCCGTTTATGGGGGTTAAATCCCCGGCAAGCTGTAACAACATGGTATGGACAGGGACTATTAATCTTCTTCATGTTGCCGCTGTTTGGATCGTTCTACTACTATCTAATCCTCTTTGTTACACTTTTTGCAATGATAGGATCTTCTGAATTAATTGTAATCCTAATAGTTCTCATATTATTGGATGCAATCGCTAGTGGTTATATTGGTCGACATGTTGCAGCTGAATTTGAAGGAGCGCGTGAAGGTTCAGAAGAGCTGGCTTCAGTAAGTGATCGGCATATAGTATGTCCGCATTGTAAATTACGTTTCATGCGTCAAAAATCTAACGCGGATTTCAATGGTTTGATCAGTTGCCCACACTGTGGCGGCAATGTATTTGAACAGCCTGGGGGTCCTCAACCTACAGACTCTTTCGATAGCTTCGACTAATGAGAGCAATTACTTGAGATTCAAGTGATTCTCTAACTCAATGAAAAATGAGCGGCCGGGTCCTCAAAGGACCCGAATACACTCAACCAAGATAACAATCACTCTATGGGAACAACAAGAGGGGTAGCATGAACATTACCATTATGACCATAATGAAGGCGAAACAGCAGCAGAGGTATCTGCCACATCCCTTACCCTTGAAGAACACTCTATCGACAACAACAGCTGCTGCAACTGCATGCAACCAGTCCATATAGTCGCCTACAGATACTCTGAACTGGTCTCTCACGGCGATTATTTTCTTGTCAAGCCTGAAAGCAAACTGCCCCGAGGTGCTAATTGCTTCAAAGCCCCACGCAAGAAAACCTCCTTGTGCCTTGATTGTATCATCTCGATAATGTATCGTGAAGTTCTTACGAAAAGCTATCCACGGCCTTGTTAGTTTGGCAATCTTTTGACCGCTTTCATCAAGAAGCCAAAATGTCTTGTCAAAGAAACCACCCTTAGCAGTGAGCATTCTTCGACCACTCATATCTTCAAAATGTAGAGTTGATCGTAGAAAACTCAGCCAAGTTTGTCGTATTATTCCAAGTTTCTCTCCAGTCGTTTCGTCGTATATTTCGAAGACTGGTCTCATAGAAATAATTTTCTGAACTACCTTTAGGTTACGGCGTTGACCACCTGAACCACTATCTACTTCCAAAGTAAATCCCTCAACCTGAGATTAACACACCTATCATATAAGCACTCTGGAGTCATTTACGGAGAATCATGATTGAGTAACGAATAGAACATGCTTCAGTTCAGTCTATCTACCCTACCAATTCTTGTGTTCTATCTCGCGATTGCAGGAATCAGTAGTTATCTTTCAGTAGCAAAAGCCTAGAAAATATCCGAACGAAAACTAAGATTTACAATCGGCATTGGAGTTTTGACCGCTGCACTTTTTGCAACTGCGCAGGTCTATCTTCTAGGTTGATTTAGTTGAATCCATCTTCCTTTAGTCAATGTTTATCTTTTCTTATGAGAATATGAACTCGGCATGAACGAATTGACGAAACCCAAATCAGAAACAGATTCCAATACAAAGTCGCAGAGAACCCGTATTGGAAGAATCATATTCTGGATGGGAATAATATTCCTCATTTCCAACATATTAGTTACTGCCGCCATATCCCGGATTGCCCCTCAAACCAACTTTTCAGCTATTAATTCGCTAGCTCTATTTGGGATTCTGCTTATTTTCGTTGGAGTTCTCATTGTTTATGCAACAGGTGAGTTCTCTAAAGATGGATTATGGGCTTTACAAACAGGTCCTTATGTCAAATAATAAATTAACACAATCTACAGTTCACTCCTTTTTGAACTGGAGTAGCTCAAGAATATTCCCAGCTGGGTCCTTCATTGCCATAACCAGGCCTGCAACAAAGGGTTGAGGTGCATCGTGTAGGAAGTCGACTCCTTTTTCCCTATATTCTTTCGATGTCTTATCGATATTGTCTGTTGCTACACACAGAACAACCTGTGATCCACCAGGATATACTGTGTTGGCAGGTTTATCCACCTTCTCAAGAATCACAGTTGGACCCTCACTCTTCAGCTGGATTATGCATCCGTCATTGTAAGTGTTCTCTACTTCGAAACCTAAAGCGTCGCAATAGAATTCCTTTGCTTTATCTATATCATCCACATAGATTCCAATCACACTAAAATTGGTCATTTAAACACCTCACTTCATTTTAGATTAATCCAATCTTCAATAAGTATTACCCATCACGCATTTAGTCTTGAATAAAGACGTATTACTAAAATGAGAATGTCTAAATAGAACGGATTGAAACAGAGGTTTGTATTCGCTGGTTACAAGAATTTTGGGTGCTTGCATTGGATTCGACAGACATAGGTATCCTCAGAGCTCTTGGTGAGAATTGTAGAGCTTCATACCAAGAGATGGGAAGATCTTTGGGGATGACTGCAAATGCTATCAAGAAGCGAGTCAAAAAACTCGTTGATAATGGTACAATCCATAGTTTTGTAGTCTATCTGAGCTTCGCAATGATAGATGCTGAGTCATATCTTGCAATACTAACACCTGATGGTATCAATAAAGAAGAAGAAATTCTAGCTCAGATTGTGAAGAATCCACATGTATTCTCTACTGGGTCATTATCTGACGGAACGTGTATTGTATTTGCTGAATATGAAGGTACAAACGGGAAATCTGATTTTGAACAGTTTCTGAATAATCTTGATGATATCGCACTGATTGAACTTCACACAGAGCGTGCTCCAAGAGGAAATGAAGTTGAATTTTCACCTTTGCAAGTACGAGTGTTGAAAAGCCTAGCAGAGGACCCTCGAGCTCCTGCTACCACAATCGCAGAGAAGACCGGATTAACACCAAGACGAGTTCGTAAAATCATTGATCAGCTTCTTCATGGTGGCGGAGTCAAATTCGTGGCTCGCCTAAATTTGAACGCTGGATCCGGAGTTATCTACTACGCACAGATTCGATGGAATGAAGATCTTGGTAACTATCATGATGTTGAGAATTGGTTAGAAAAGGAGTTTTCTGGTAAGTACTTTGATTCACATATCTCCGCCACAGCTCCCATGATGCTTAGTCTATTTGTTATTGATCATTTGCGTGATGCTGAGAGTATGTCTCGTTCGGTTTGTCAAGGTCCAATGATTGAATCTGTCAAGACAATCTTTCCTTTTCCCACGAAAAAGAATATTCGATTGCAAAAATTACGATTAGAGGAGCTCTTGACAAAAACAAAATCTAGAGTTCGGTAATGCAATATTCTGCACTGCTTGGTGCGGCAGCCTTTATTGTAATTCGTTCAATATTTGTTTATCCCAAGAGTATGGTGGTAAGGCTAGAATGCAACACAACCTACGTAACCCGCGAGTATTTACTAGATCAATCACGCTAGCTATCTCATTTCTCCTTATTGTAGCGAGCCAGTGTGTCTTTGAGTCTGAAGCACCTTTCTCACATCCAACCAGTTACCATGGAACTAGCTTTACCTCCGACTCACCTAATCCTTGGTTAAATGACGAATGGGTCACTTCTACTCCTGAGGAGCAAATGATGAACTCCACTCGTCTAAATGAGATAATAGAATACATAGAAGATGACAATCTAACCGTTGATTCACTCTTGATTCTTCGTAATGGATTCATGGTTATGGAAGAATATCCTACTGGCGACTATAGTGCAAAATCACCGCATAGGTTGTATTCAGTCACCAAGAGTATTGTTTCTACTCTGATTGGAATCGCAATTCGCGAAGGATTCATTGAAAATGTTGAACAAAAGATGGTTGACTTCTTTTCTAACCATACAATAGAGAACCTAGACTCACAGAAAGAGCAAATTTCATTGGAACACTTGCTTACAATGACTCCTGGATTTGAGTGGGATCAATGGACCTACCCTACTGGCGACCCTAGAGACTCAATAACCCAGATGATTCATAGTCCTGATTGGTACCAGTTCTTACTAGATCTTCCAATGGTGGCAGACCCCGGCACGAAATGGATGTATAATAGTGGAGCATCCCATCTCCTTTCAGCAATCATCCAACGAACATCAGGTATGAATACTCTTGATTTTGCAAAGCAATACCTGTTTGAACCTCTCAATATTCAAAATGTCACATGGGGATATGACCCTCAAGGAGTATATCATGGTGGGGGTACAATGAACATGACCTCTCGAGATATGGCGAAAATTGGCTATCTCTATTTGAATAATGGAATTTGGAATGGCACGCAAATACTCTCGAGTGACTGGGTTTCTCGAAGTAGTTCAGAATATATTAATCTGGGAACCTACGACCCAAGTCTGAATCATGCAGGTTATGGCTACCAGATGTGGAATATCCCATCAATGGGAGTCTATTACGCCATTGGAATGTATGGTCAGAGTATCTACATATTCCCTGCATACGACTTGATTGTAGTCTTCACAGCAACAATGTATGATAGTGTAGAACCCAAGGACATTATTCTTACCGAATACATCATTCCTTCAATACTTGATGATACCAAGCAATCAGATACTGTTTTGCAATTATTCTATTTCTCTTTCATACTTACAATGACAATTCCATTACTGATTATTATCCCATACTCGTTTCTAAAGGAATTACGATTAAGGTGATACCATGCAATCAAACATTCTACTTGAGTTAACAATTTCACAGGCTACAGCTATTGCAATACTGATTCCTATCGTATCTGTGACATTAACTGCTTCACTCTATCTAATTGCTAATAGAAATCCTTCAAATCGACTTGGACGAGTTGCATCAATTCTCACACGACCAATTCCTCTCAAATCACTGCATCCTGAACGTGCTGGAAGCTCGTCAGTCGATGATGTGCGGACATACCTTAGGAAGCAACTAGTCAATAGATACTTCATGATTATTCTACTTCTAGTGTTATTCCTTGTTAGCAATCTACTAGCAACATTCTATCACATCATGTGTGATTATGCCATCAACATTATTGATCCTGAGTTTGTGTCTAGCACATGGGAAAATATTGTCATAGAGTCACCCTTCAAGGGAGGTTGGAATGGCAGTCTTCCATGGTATGGTGACCGCTTTCTACCACCTGAAGGCGCAATTGTATACCATGAAACTTGGAATTGGATTTACTTCTCAGCCGGAATAACAGATGACCTTACATTCTTCATAGGTGCAACAAACATTGTGCTGATAATGACGGTATTATTCGGATTAGTATTCCTTCTTCCTCTTATCATAAAACCAATTTGCAAATCTTTCAGCCAGTCCCTGTTTTTCTATCTCACTGGAATGCTAGTTTCCACACGAGGAATCTTCGGTTATTTCTGTCAGGCATGGAAGCTCGAGTATGAGTCATCATACCTACAATATGGTATCCGATTAGTTACATCTGGTCAGCTACAGGTAACAACAGAGGCTGCCATTATTTCAAATCTCTTTCCAATCATCGTCATTTTATGTGCAATCTTTGTAGTTGTGGGTGGTCTGCTATGGAAAAAGCACTATCCCAATCATCAAAGGTCCTATCTCTTGTTTATGGGCTATATTGCCATTAGCTATTGGGCTAGTTTCTTTCTCATCATGAGTACCTAGAGGTGATTTTAGTCAATGGCAAAAAGGCGAATGATTTTACTAGATTATGCACTTCAATGCTTGAGCTCGACTACTTTACCTTCCTTTCGACCCTTTTCTGCAGCAAAAGTCATGAGATGGCTTTCAAGGGTTTCTTCAGGTCCTGAGAGCACTTTGCTGGGGTCGTTTTCAGACACAGCTTCAATAAACGCATGAATCAGTCCATAATCGCCTCCACCATGATCGGCTAAAGATGAAGGATCCTTCGCAGAGGTATCGATGATTTCAGACTTATCAGTCAGGAACTCGTAGATTTGGATTTTCGTTCCATTTCCATAGATTTCGCCTTTTGTGCCGAAGATTCTGGTTTCTCTCTGTCTTGCTTTAGTGAAGGCAGTCATTGTGAATGAAGCGGTTTCTCCTCCTTCAAACTGTAGATTGACAACTTGGTGATCTACAACGTCATTGTCGCAATCGTATACACAGCGTCCGTAGGGACCTTCCCTAATTGCTCGAATAATTCCACCCTTTGTTACATCTGAAGTAATAACATTCACAGGCCATCCAGTATTTCCACGTTTGAGAAAACTAAGGTAAATTTTCTTTGCCGAGTAAGGACACAGCGGTTCATAGGCACACTCCAGACAATTATCTCCAGCGTTTGCAGGTTTGTTCTCTTTGTGAAAGTGTGTGAGCGAACCAAAGGATGAAACTGTCTTGCATTTCTTACCCATGATATGCCGTATCCAGTCCAAATCATGGCATGACTTTGTTAGTAACATGAAAGAGGATTCCTTCTCATTTCTCCAATTACCTCTTACAAAGGAATGTGCTTGATGCCAGTATCCTACAGGTTCCAGTCGTTGGAGACTTATCACATCACCAATGCGTCCAGAATCAAGAATCTCCTTGAGTTTCTTTGTATATCTTGTATATCGTAAGACAAAACCTACTGCAAAGATGAGTTTCTTTCCCTTAACCGCCTTTATGATATCTCTACATCCCTTTTCATCAGGAGCCATTGGTTTTTCCAGAAGAATGTGATAGCCTTTCTTAGCAAATCTTATAGCTGGGTCTCTATGCATGTGATCCTGAGTGGCGATAATCACTGCATCTGCAAATTTCTCCTCCTTTGCAAGGTCTTTCCAGTCCGTAAACACACTCACTTCTGGAATGTCATGTTCCTTTATCATCCTCTCTCGATAGAAGTCACGAGGTTCTGCAACACCAACTATCTTGACTCTCTCAGGGTGTTCTTTTGCATAGGAGGCATAAACTGATCCTCGGTTACCCGCACCAACAATAATCAAACGGACTTGTTTCATTTCCAACCCTCGTTGAGAAACCATGCAGTGCTTTTTGAATCATTCTCACATTTCAATGTATAGCCCGACCCGTAAGCTTAAAACAACAGAATTAACTATTGTTCATTGTGGGAATAATGACTCTAGTTATGTTATACCGAACAACAGTCAAGCCTGATGCAGTTGAACAGCTCAATGAGATCAGAACGCAATTCAGTGCTATCTACACAAAGCTTGGCATTGAAGTTATAGGCCATTGGAAGAATGCGGGGAATCCAAACGATAGTGTATACATGGTGAGATATGAGAGCGAAAGCGATTATCAACATAAAACCAGAACACTTCAAGAGGATGAAAATTACATTCGTCTGACTGCTCAACTAAATTCGATTCGAACAGATTTCAAACTTGAAAAACTCGTTCCACCTTAACTTTGACCAGAGAATTCATAATTGTTAAATCCTATATGATTCATTGGTGGATTAGATGGGAGATTTCGCAAGAGTAACTGATAAATCCGAATCTCAGGTCGGAGAAACATCGAGAAAACCCCTCTTGATTGGAGTGATTATGTCACTCATTGGACTTTTAGCTCCAGTTTTATTAACATTCAATAATTTAGGATTCTCCTCTGGAATTGGAATACAATCGATGCTTTGGAATTATTCTCCAGGATCTGGTTTCATGCTAATTCCCCCATATATGATGACTGCAATGTTCCCTTTCATTTTATTGAGATTTGTGCCTGTCCTTCAACTACATCGATACTACAAAGGGAAAACAACTCGAAGACGCACACTACTCGCTTCCTTAGTTGGTGATGGTTATTTTCTAATCTTCGGACTACCAATATTCATCATCTCTCTTCTTTTTGCAAGTCCTTACCTCATGATTCCTCTACCTCTCCAGATGATTTTTGCAATCTTGATACTGTGGAGATACCCACTACCTGAACCTACAACTCCTTGGGATGGTGTAGAACAATCAAAATCTTGGTGGGAGAAAACAACTGATTCCAAACAAGAGAAAGCTGATGATAATGAATTGTGGTAGTATTTACATGCCTATGATAATCCAAATTCTTTGAGGAATGAAGACATGTGTGATCTTCTTGGGCTTTCTTTCAATGTTCCAATAACTGCAAAGATATCTCTAGATATATTTCAACGAAGAGGGGAAGCTAATCCCGATGGTTGGGGTCTAGCTTTCTATCAAAATGATAGATTGCAAATAATCAAAGAAGCGCACTCTGCAACCAATAGCAGTCTCTATGATTTTATGGAAAAGTATACCCACTCCAAAACTATCCTCTCACATGTTAGAAGATCAACAAGAGGTATTCCTAGCTATCTCAACACTCACCCATTTTATCGTCGTCTGAAAACTAAATCCAAAGATAGCGAATTTGCTTTTGCTCACAATGGCACATTAACACAGATTGAGAAGCTTCGATTTAAGAAATACAAACCACTTGGAGAAACCGATTCAGAGAAGGCCTTTTGTCATATTCTGGAAATTCTATCGGAACGTGAAATAACCACATGGAAAGAACCTGACTTTGAATACATTGAAAGTAACCTTCGTGAAATCAACGATGGTATGAACACTCTGAATTGTATCTTCTCAGATGGTTCCTTTCTCTTCTGTTACTCTGATGAGAATGATCATAACAATGGACTCAGATTCACGAAACAAATTGCTCCATTTGGAAGTGTGGAACTAGTGTCACATGAAGAAAGATTGGGACGCGTCGAATTACGAAGTGAGATTCCTTCGGCACGTGAGCAATCTGGCTATCTCATCTCCACTAGAATCTTGACACGAGGAGAATGGACAGAGTTTACCAAGGGTGAACTCATCGTTTTCAGGGATGGTGCGATTGTATACTCCAGTTCCCGCATCTAGGTCATTTCAACTAGAAAACCGCTTGATAGTTTCTTCATTCTTTTCCGCCAGTAATTCGAAAGCATATGCTGCTTCAATTAGGAAATCTATCTTTATAGCTGCAGTAGTGTAGAACTTTTGAAGCGTGGTTTCAATATTTGTAGCCATGGATCTAAGATTATCATCATTAACAATCTCAAAATCGATTCTGTAGGAATCTGATTCAAATCCTATGATGGGTTCAAGAATCATCTCGGTCACATTTTCTCTACGAACTCTTTCTAACGTCTTCATCCTCTTTTGTCCTCGAACTATGAGATCTGCAAATATGGATACAAGCTCCGCATCTTTTGCAATACCCGAAGCAGTTTGATAGAAATTACCTATCTTAGTTTCAATATCCAGTGCGAATTTAATAATAGCTCCAAATGTTCCTAGTTCCAATTATACCACCTGCAACCAACTAGAACCAACGAGTAATTACAACCTTATTTTCTGTGAAGAAATCAACTGCATCTCTACCTTGTCCATGAAGGTCTCCAAGGAACGAATCCTTCATTCCTGAGAATGGAAAAGTAGCAATGGGTGCAACGACTCCAATATTGATACCAATATTTCCTGCCTTGACTCGATATTGATAATCTCTAGCAGTCTTCCCACTTGAGGTGAAGACAGAAGATGCATTTCCATATGGATTCGCATGAATGATATCGATTGCTTCGTCAAGGTCCTTTACTTGGATAATTGGAATAACAGGGCCAAAGATTTCCTCTCTTGCTATGGTCATATCCCTAGTTACATTATCAAAGATAGTTGGTCCAATAAAGTATCCATTTGGATGTCCGGGAACTTCAACACCTCGACCATCAAGTAAGAGTTCTGCTCCTTCTTTGACTCCTTTCTCGATGAACCCAAGAACAATTTCCATCCCTTTCTTGGAGGCTAAGGGTCCCATCTGCATTCCCTCTTCAAGTCCACTACCAACGGTGTATTTCTTGGATGCTTCAACTATCATCTTCTTCAATGGTTCATAGATATCTCCGACTGCGAGAAGCACACCACCAGCAAGACATCTCTGTCCAGAGCACCCGTAGAAAGATGTAACCAGCGCTGGTACAGTTTTCTCAAGATCTGCATCTGGCATAATCGTAAGGAAGTTCTTTGCACCACCTTGTACCTGAGATCTCTTTCCAAATTCTCCGGTCTTCTTGTATAGTAATTTTCCTACACGTGATGAACCAACAAAGGACATTCCCACAGTATCTGGACTTTCAATCAGAGTGTTTACGGCTTCTGGTCCACCATGGACCATGTTCAACACACCTCTAGGTAATCCAATTTCATGAATAATCTCGAACTGTTTAACCTGACTTAATGGGACCTGCTCTGAAGGCTTCACAATGTATGTATTTCCAACACCAATTGCAAATGGCCAGAACCATGTCGGAACCATTGCTGGAAAGTTGAAAGGAGCAACACAGAAGAAGACCCCTAGTGGTTGCTTAATGACCATCTCATCTATCCCTGCTGCAATGTCCTCTGCGTTGTAACCCATCTGAAGTGATGGGACGCTTGTCGCACATTCTAGATTCTCTATAGTTCGTCTGTACTCTCCCCGTGATTCATCAATTGCTTTTCCTTGTTCCAGTGTAAGGGTCTTAACCAGATCCTCAAAATTCTCTTCGAATGCATCTCTTATTCTGTTTAGATGCCTAACTCTGGTAAGAGCTGGTGTTGATCTCCAGCGATCAAATGCAGCATTTGCTACCTTGATTGCTTCAAGGGTTTCTTCCCTTGTGCTCATTGGAGTCTTAGCAATTACTTCTCCAGTTGCAGGATTGAAAACATCCCGTGTTTCTTTAGATTTGGATTCAACCCATTTTCCATTGATATAGTTCTTCACAACTTCAACTGTCACGATGGTCACTTCCAGTTCGGAAATCAATATTTAGCTAGACTCTATTTGATTCTTCTGCTACGCCGTTTTCTCATTTGATGTGCACAAATTCTACCGCATCGAAATCACAAACGATTGCACAGAGACCACAGCCATCGCATTTGTCGTTATTGACAACTGCTTTTTTATTACTCATCTGAATTGCTACAAATCCCCCATCGGCACAAGCAATAACACAGTCTTTGCATCCCGTACATTTTTCCGCAATAATACGTGCAACTACAGGTGGAAGTTTAGTTAGCGCTGTCCAACTCGTTATCTTTGGAAGTGCTTTACCAATCATTGAATCAAGTGATTCGTAATCCTTTCGCTCCATAAACTCTGTTAGACCACTGGTCATGTCTTTAATGATTGAAAATCCATGCCACATGACCGCGGTACAAATCTGTAGAGTTCTGGCTCCCACCATCAGATATTCTATAGCACTAGACCAGTTCTCAATTCCTCCGATGCCTGAAAGTGGAATGTTCGGATGTGCTTTTGCAATCTGGGATACAAATCGAAGTCCCAGCGGCTTAACCGCCGGACCGCAGAATCCACCATATGTGCTCATCTGCTCTGTATTATCCATTCCATAAGCAATAGGTAAGGGAGTTGCAGTTTCAATATCAATACCAATCAGAGATTCCACTGTATTGATAGCAGAAATGGCATCAGCTCCTCCTTTGACAGCAGCATTTGCAATAGGAACAATGTCTGTGACATTGGGAGTTAGCTTTACGAGTAATGGCAAATCAGTTCCTTTCTTAGCTGCTCGAGTCACTTGTTCAACTAAGGTCGGGTCTTGACCGATGAATGCACCCATGTGTTTTTCCGGTGATCCATGAGGACAGGACACATTAATTTCAATAGCATCAGCACCAGTCTGGGACATAGTTTCTGCTAGAGCAGTCCAACCTTCAGGTTCTGTCCCACTCATTATACTTGCAATGAAGATGAAATCCTCTGGAGCTTCTTGCTTAATCTTTGGGATCCAATCCTCAGTCCACGTTGTAAGGGGTTTGCGGGAGAGTAATTCGATATTGTTCATACCGATTGCCTTTCCATTCTTACGGAGGACCCCTAACCTTGTTCGCGGATCGACAGTAGGTTCCTCTGTAACTGTCTTCATGACGGCACCTCCCCATCCAAGTTTAGCAGCTCGTATAATATGACGTGCATCCATTGTTGGGGGAGCGGATGATAGTATGAAAGGATTCTTGAAAGTGAGTCCAGCAAACTCTACGGAAAGGCGATTATTCGACATGGCTTTCGTTACTCCATCTCAGAGGAATATTGCATTCCTCCATTAAGTCTTTAGGGGAGTGATTTCATGTACTTGATGCTTCATGAATAAGGTGATACACTATGACAGATAATTTGGTCCCTGAAGATTTGAGGAAGGAATACACCAGAGAAGAGATATTGGAACTTGAAAAGAAGTTCCTTGCTCCAGCTGTAGGACATTACTATCAAAATCCTGTTCTTTTTGTAAACGGTGAAGGAGCGGTTCTTGAAGATAGTTCGGGGAAGAAGTACATCGATTTATTCGCAGGAATCTGTACAACAATTACAGGCTATAATCATCCAAAGTATGTTTCCACAATCAAGTGGCAGGCTGAACGTCTAGTGTACACAAGTTCTCTCTATGCAACAATCCCATACGCTGTACTTGTGAAACGCCTTGCTGGGATTGCACCGAAAGGTCTGACTCGTTCATTCATTGTAAATAGTGGGTCTGAGGCAAATGAAGCAGCACTCTTCATGGCTCGAAAATACACTGGTAATCCATACATAGTCGCTTGTCAACGAGCATATCATGGAAGAACTACCCTTACGAGAGAGCTCTCTAGCGCAGGATGGCGAACTGTACCTGAAGCTCATCCATCGGGTGTCCGATTTACACCATTCGGTTACTGCTATAGATGTCCCTTTGGCAAGGAACATCCTGGTTGCGATATGGAATGTGCTAGATACCTTCGAGAAGTAATTCGAACTCAGACAAACAATGCCATAGCTGCTTTCATTGCTGAGCCAATTCAAGGAGTTGGAGGTATTGTTCAACCACCAGCTGAATACTTCAAAATAGTACACGAAATTGTGAAAGAATATGGCGGATTATACATCTCTGATGAAGTACAAACTGGTTTTGGTCGCACTGGTGACAAATGGTGGGGAATTCAACATAGTGGAGTTGAGCCAGATATCATAACATTAGCAAAGGGATTCGGAAGTGGGATACCAATTGGTGGTTTTGTTACTCGTCCCGAATTAGCAGATGACTATTCCATTGCTGACGGCTTTGCTACTTTTGGAGGTAATCCTCTATCATGTGCGGCTGCTGTGGCAGTAATTGACATTATCCAGGAGAGCAACTACCTAGAACGAGCATCTAAACTTGGAAACGAGATGAAGAAGAAGCTTCAGACGCTTCAAGAAGATCACAAGATTGTAGGAGATGTGCGTGGTCAAGGTTTGATGTTGGGTATTGAACTGGTACGAGATAGAGACACAAAGGAACCCGCAATTCAGGAGATGCTGCAGATCATGGAATACTGTCGAGAGAAGGGATTGCTCATTGGTAAAGGTGGTCTAGACAACAATGTTGTTAGACTCCAACCGCCTTTAGAACTCACTAGTGAGCAAATAGATGAAGCCTGTTCTATTCTCGGTGATGCCTTCTCAAAGGTCGAGAAATAATCTAGATATCCGTCAAGCTACCATAACTATCTGGACGACGGTCTCTGTAGAACTGCCAGACATTACGAACCTCACGGATCATATCCAAATCAACATCAGCAACTACAAGCTCTTCCTTGTCACGAGACCCTTTGGCAATTATCTGTCCTCGTGGATCTACAACATACGAACTACCGTAGAAGTGACCAGTTTTCCAAGGTTCCTCTCCTACTCTATTAATTGCTGCAACAAAGTAACCATTAGCAACTGCATGAGCTGGTTGTTCGATACTCCAAAGATGCTCTGAAAGTCCCGCTACTGTTGCTGAGGGATTGAACACAATCTCTGCACCATTCAATCCAAGTGCCCTTGCTCCCTCAGGAAAGTGACGGTCATAACAGATGTACACACCAATCTTGCCAACTGCAGTATCAAAGACGGGATAACCGAGATTACCAGGACGGAAGTAGAATTTCTCCCAAAATCCGGGATCCAAGTGAGGAATGTGCGTTTTCCTATACTTTCCAAGATACTTGCCATCTGAATCAATAACTGCGGCGGTGTTGTAATAGACTCCCGGTACCTTGTCTTCTTCATACATTGGGACAATCAGGACTAAGTTGTTCTTCTTGGCAAGTTTCTGCATCCGTTCAGTAAGAGGACCTGGAATTGGTTCTGCATACTTGTACCATTTTCTATCTTGTTCAGCACAAAAGTAGGGTCCGAAAAACAGTTCTTGGAAACACAGGATCTGTACATCTTGTTGTTTCGCAATAGTGGCAAATCCTTCATGTTTGTGAATCATTCTCTCAATGTGTTCTTCTAAAGATGATTCGTCAGATACATCGCCTTCCCATGTTGCCTGAACTAAGCCTATCCTAACGTTTCTCACAATTAACTCTCCTGAACAAAGGAGATTCAACATAGGTTTTTTCATCTAATAGAGATTTCCCAAAGCGATTTATGGAAAGAATGCACATAGTTTTGAGAGGACCTTCTATGACCGAGTTAGATCTCATTATCAAGAATGGCAATGTAGTAACCGCATCTGATACATATGTGGCAGATGTTGGAGTCCGTGATGGGAAAATCGATACTATTTCAACAAATCTAAGCCCTGGAGCTGATACTAAGGTCATTGATGCAAAGGGAAAGTACGTCTTTCCAGGTGGAATTGATGTACACGTGCACCTTCAACTTCCTTTCTCAGGTACCATCTCAGCTGATGACTTTGAAAATGGTACAAAGGCTGCTGCATGTGGTGGAGTAACCACATTAGTGGATTTTGCAATCCAGTCGAAAGGTCACTCGATTATGGACGCAGTTGAGGCTCGAAGAGCTGAAGCAGACCCGAATGTGTGTATCGATTATGGATTACATGCTGCAATCACAGACTGGAATGAAAAGACACAGGCTGAGATTAAACAGGTCATAGAATACGGAATTCCCACTTTCAAGATGTTCATGATATACAAGAATGAGGGATGGATGGCTGATGATGGCATGCTTTTCAACGCATTAGAGGAAACTGCCAAACATGGTGGTCACATTGGAGTCCACGCAGAAAGTGTAGATGTACTCGATATGCTAATCGAGAGGTATGCTGAAGAGAAGGAAAAATGGGGTGCTTATGGACACACACTTTCCCGACCAGACTACACGGAAGAGGAGGCGATACTTCGTGCCTTAAAATGGGCAGAGGTCACCGGTGGTCAACTCTACATTGTCCACATGTCTACTGGAGCGGGAGCCGATGCTGTGCATGCTGCCAAGGAACGAGGAGTCAATGTCTATGCTGAAACCTGTCCTCAATACTTACTATTGGATGATGAAGTCTTCAAGGGTGAAAATGGACACCTTTACGCCACTTGTCCACAGGTCAAGAAACCTCATGATAGTGAACGATTATGGAAAGGATTACTGAATGGAGATATTCAGATAATCGCGACTGATACATGCACTTTTGATACTAAACAGAAAGCTGCATGGAATGGTGACTTCAGAAAGATTCCCTTTGGAATGCCTGGCGTTGAGACCATGGTCCCTCTGATGTATACTGAAGGCGTTGGAAAGCGCGGTCTCACTGTAAATCAATTAGTTTCCCTGGTAAGTACTAATCCTGCCAAGCTATTTGGTATGTATCCCAAGAAAGGAACTATTGCAATTGGTAGTGACGCTGATATTGTTGTCTTTGATCCAGAGAAGAAGGTCATACTGAAAGCTGAAAATCTGCAGACAAATTGTGATTGGAGTCCCTTCGAAGGTTGGAAACTCGTGGGTTATCCTGCTGTAACGATTTCAAAGGGCAAAGTGGTTGCAGAAGATGGAAAGTTCGTCGGCCAGGTCGGACATGGAGAATTTCTAAAGCGTGCTCCATATGGGAAACTCTGAGGTATCTATCCAGTCAACCTCATAAGTCTCAACTACAAACATTTTGTATGCGATTTCCTACTCGTCGTGCTTTCCATGTGGTCTATGATGATTCACTAACAGATGCATTGACCTATGCCTCTCATAACAACTGGAACGCAATTGTTCCAGATATTGGTGTTCCTTCGTTCTCCCCAGAGAACATATCAACTGAAGAACGAGCACAACTTCGCGATATGTCACGAACTCTTTCTATCGAGTGGGGATTTCATGCACCTGGTGACGATGTCAGTTTAATGTCAACCTATCCTCCAGTAAGAGCAGGTATTCTATCTTACTTTAAACAAGTCATCAACCTTGCTCGAGAAATCAGTACTGGTCCAACTAATGTTGTAATTCATGCAGGATCGGCACCTAAATACAGAAAGGCAGGGAATCAACCATCCGATAGTTTTGGTGAAAAACATCGTGAAACCTATGCTACAACGTTACGAGAAAATCTCTCGGAACTTCTTGAACAGGCTCGTCCCCATGTTCGTCTAGTCATAGAGAATATTAATTGGACCTCATATGTACGGGAGGTTATCGAGCATCTTATTCCGCAGGGTTTGAAACTCTGTCTTGATATTCCAAAGCTATATGGTCCAGATCTCAAAATCAGGACCGAAGATTGGAATCTATTTCAGAGATTCAAAAGTTCTATTGAGGTTGTTCATATTCACGATGTTATTCCACAAATTGGAGCTCACCAAGAAATAGGGAACGGTCTTGTTGATTTTGAACCAACCCTGAAATTTCTAAACCAATTATCCACAAAACCTCAATACGTCTTTGAAGTAAGACCGCGAGAAGAAGCTCAGAGGAGTCTTACTAATTTTGGGAGAATAATGGACATCTTCGACCTTACTCTTTAGCTGTAGTTCCTCTTGTTTCTTTCAAAGTATCTCTAACTTCTTTGAAAGCTTCAAGTGTCTGTTTGGTGAAGATGTGTTTCCTACCTTTCGGTTCATGTACTAATGGTGTACTTCCAAGATTTCGCATCTCACGTAATATGAAGTCCCGTAGTTCTTGATGAAACCTTATTCCCTCGATACGTTCCTCGCTCTTGTTGCCCTCTCCCAATCTCTGAATGAGAAGAGGTGCAAGACCATGTGCTTGCTGGCCTACCGAACCTCCTGCAGTTTCAATCAGAACTGTTCCTATACCCATTATCCTGTCAAAGACACCTCTGCGCGTTTCTACATGCACTACTGAACGAAATGGGACATGTCTTTTCGTAATAGTGATAATTCCACGCTTAGTGTAGATCTCAGGAACAACTAGTGTTTTTGGTGGTACAATTACAGGAGGTACTACCCCAGCATATTAAAACTTAAACTATGAATACAAAATATTATTTAATAGAAGCCTCAGAATATCCAAATTATGAAAATTCCTTAGACC
>JAUWOU010000158.1 GCA_030612005.1 Candidatus Thorarchaeota archaeon
CATATAGACCAAGAAGATACCCAAGTACATCCACAGGAAGCTGAAGATCTCTACACCGAGGAATCCATAGGGGGTGCTAAGGGCAACAGCTCCTCCTATGAAATCCAAAAGCTCCTCTGGGAAGGAAGCAAACAAATCTGCCATGGAGCTTAGATCCATCTGTTCCATGATTTGAATCACTAAAAGCCCCAACAACCCCACGAGACTGCCGAACGCGAGGAATGACCACTTCTTCTCACGGAAATGCTCATTGATTATCGAAAGTGCATTCATCATTTAGGATTCCTCCGAGGTGAGTGTTTTCTCCTCTTGATTAGAGTCAGACTCGCTGTTATAATACTTCAAGAAGATTTCCTCTAAATCGGGGCTGGTGATATCCAGATTAGTGAACTGTACATCACCTAAGCTCTTTAGGAGTGTACGGATGTTTTCTCGACTCACTAACAAGTGAGCGTGGGAGTCGTGGATGGATAACTCTACAACGATTTCCGCGGGTATCATAGTACGAAGAGTTGTTTCATCAACAGGAGCGTCGAACAATAGATCCACCCGTTTAAGAGAGAGTAACTTCAGCTTCTCCAATGTCGCAACCTCAACAATACTTCCGCTACGAATGATTCCTACGCGGTCTGCGACTTTTTCGACCTCTGTTAGCATATGAGAACTCAGTAGCACAGTGCAACCTGACTCTGATTGCTTCTCTGCAAGAAGCTTGTATACATCCGTTGTGACCAGAGGGTCGAGTCCGCTTGTTGGCTCATCCAAAATTAGTAAATCGACATCAGGCGCAAGAGCGAGAATCACACCAATTTTTTGTTTGTTGCCTTTGCTTAGATTGTTCATTTTCCGGTTGAGATCGATATTGAGAACTGTGGCTAGCTCCTCTACACGGGACCAGTTGATTTTTGTGGCATAGAACCCGAAGAGGTATTTTAAAATCCGGCGACCCGTCTTGTCCTCGAACTCACCTAGTTCACCAGGCAGGTAAGAAACACGCTTACGAATCTGTAGCGATTCTCGATCAGGGTCAAATCCAAATACTGACGCTTCGCCTGAAGTCTTGTGAATCAGCCCTAGAAGAGTTCGGATGGTGGTTGTCTTCCCTGATCCATTTGGGCCTAAAAATCCGAATACCTCACCCTCGAGAACTTCTAGATTTAGGTTCTCAATACCGCGGGACTTTCCGTAGTACTTTGTGAGGTCTTGACACCGGATAACGACATCGCTCATAGTATGCAAAATTCTAGAGGTGTGATATAATGTTGTCTATTTGAAGCGAACGCCTGCCACTTTCTTGTTATCCTAGAAAGTACCATTGAAGGTATTGAGATATGCTGGTGATTCAAAGTAATCAATCAACGGATCTAGGTGAGATTTTATGAATTCTTCTTCCACACGCCCCCTTGAATCGAACTCTACTCCTTCCATTTCCAATATCCGTCGTTTCATCTTGAAACCACCCTGAAAACCACCCAAGGTTCGGTCTGACCTTATCGCGCGATGACAGGGAATGATTATTGGAAATGGATTTCTTGCGAGTGCATTCCCGACTGCACGATATGCTGTTGAGTCAATCTTCCTAGCTACACAACCATATGAAGCAGTCTTACCATATGGAATTGACCACTCTGCTTTGAGTACTTCTATCTGGAAAGGATAACACACAGAAGTATCGATTACATCAAGTGGAAACTTCACCTTGTTCCCCTCAAAATAATCAACGAACATACCCTGTAAGGATCCAAGTGAATCTGAAGAACTGGGTAGCGCATCAGGGTACTGTGTCTTCACTGCATGAAGTATCTCTTTCTTTGTACGGGGAAGAAGTACACCTACAACTCCAGAACTAACTGTGTCTCGATGAACGATTCCCATATGTCCGAAAGAGGTTTCTACTAGAGTGAAATACATCATCCAAGCTCCTGAAATAGATGTGAACCCTTTGTACTTCAAGTTAAGGATTCTACTCGGATTATCCGAGAAATCTTCGATGAAATGATTTGAAGTTGGCTTTTATGTGCAATCACTATTTTGCTTGTGATGCTAAATGGCGCATAATATCCAAAGCTTTCAAGATTCCAGGATTGGAGATAGTATACAGTTTCCGGGTACCATCTCTTCTTACAGCAAGAATTCCAGAGCGAACAAGCTGAGAAAGATACAAGGATATTGTAGATTGTGAATGGCCAATTGCAGGGAAGATATCACATTGACACATTTCACCATCAAGCACCATCTCGACAATTTGGAGACGAACAGGATTGCTTAGTGCCTTGTGAAACTCTGCACGCCATTTCAAATCGGTATTGTCATTCAATGGTTTTCACTCCGAAGTGTTTCTTATTTTGTCTACGTGATTAGCTATATCAGTAGCTAGTTTCTCAACCAGATTTGAACTACTTTCTTGAATATGCCATTTCTCTTCAGTTTTGAGGGTGGAAAAGTCAGGATAGTCTTCCAAATTAATTTCAACACTTGGTTTATTGCTGAATCGCGTTGTACCGATGGCAGCACAAAGCTTTCCACAACCATCCACTGTAATAGTTGGGAACCTCTTGGCAAACCCACGCTCTCCTTCCCCACCTGCAAGGAAGAGAGGAAGACAAATTGTGGCGGTTTCTTCTGGTCTTAAATCGTGGAGAACTTTCAATGTTGCTTCTCTTGAAATATTCCCACCAGGACAATCTTCTCCACTACAAGAAATTATACCAACTTTGGGTAATTCACTCATTTCTAATCACTCCCTTCTTCAAGGATTATATTGACAATATCCTTTGCCAAAAATACTCCATTAGGTCCGATATCTCGTACAGTGCCAGGTTTGTGATCAGTATTCTTTGCTAGAACTTTGGGGATCATAACCTCCATTGTTACATCAATACCAGTGCGTTCAACAGATAACGTTGCACACTTTTTCGGACACCCATCAATCGTATACACCTTGGATTTTTTGAGAAGATCAATCGCATCTTGATTACCTGCTACAAGGAGAGGTAGACACACTGTCCTGTACTCTTCCTGATGACCGGTTTCTGTTAATTGATATGTTGCTTCCCGAGATACTGTTCCAAATGCTTTCCCAATTCCACTACAAGGAATGACAATCTTCTTTGCTTCGCTCATTTTGATACCTTCTTTCCTAATTCACGTTTAGCCTTCTCAACACCATACGTCATGTACTCATCTGCTGGTTTTAAGAGATCCAATTCACTAATGTCATCAGGATGCATAACATAAAGCCAACCGGCTCCATATGGATCCTCATTAAGTAGCTCAGGACTGTCCTCTAGATTTGTATTCGTTTCAACGACAGTTCCTGAAAGGGGAGATATAATTTCCATTGCAATCTTTGTAGACTCGAAAGAACCTAGTTCATCACCAAATTCTACATGATGACCGACGTCTGTTAATTCGACAAAAAAGACATCTGATATCATCTGTTGGAGGAGGTCTGTTAATCCTACCCGCACCAAGTCTTCTTCTTGTTGAACCCAAAAATCATTATCAGAATAGAAGAGCCCTTTCTTAACCCTGAGAATGAATTTATCAATCATTTCTGTCAGAAAATCATATTCTAGAGATTCTGGTTCGATGGTTTTGGGAGGAGCCGTAGTTGCAGTTGCCCAATGCTGCTGTACCATATCCACTACAGCCCTTGCCTTTTCATCTTCATTATCAGTTGAATCAACAAACGCAGTAACTTCAACTGCTTCGAACTCACGTGCACTATGTTTTTCCACCATCTTGGAGGCACATTTCACACTACATCCATCAATGGAAACCACATCGGAAGACCGCAGGTCCTTGATTTCTCCAGGACGTTCGGCGGCTAATGCTCCGATACTGCCAATGATACTGGATGAATCCAATGATTGAATGATATCAACCGCAATCTTGGAAACCTTTCCGCCAGGTCGGTCAAATCCCGCACAAGGAAGAATATACTTCTTACTCAAGAAAATCACAACTCTATGTAGACCTAGCTTCTTTGATAATTTTCAAAATGTCAGATTTGTTTGGAAAAGATAGAGCGTCTTTCGGGCACATCTTTTGACAAGCTCTACAAAATACAACGCAATTGTATTTGTTTTCAACCTCAATGAGGAGTGTTCCATCGATAATCTTGTACACTTTATGTGGGCAAAATTTCAAGCAATCAAACTCGCCTGCACAACCATCACATTTGTTATTATCAACTTCAGGCCACCAAGGGATTTTCTCACGAGCAACGCTCATGAATGTGCTTCCTATTCCACCTTCAGACATCGTAGCCGTTCTCCTTCATGGCATTCATTACTTTTTCAAACGCTTCATCTGTTGTCATATCTCGTACATCCAGAGGAATGAGATCCTCCTGCGTATTGAGACCAACTTTTTCAAAAGCATCTCGGAATAGCTTGTACTGCATTGCTGGAGCGCACCCTGCAATGATGACCTTTTCACCAGCATTGAGTGTATTTTCCAGATATCGATCCCCATCATCCTCACAGAGTTGAGGGTGGATCACGCCATATTTGACTGGGAGCTCCATTCTTACACGGTTGATAAAATCCCACATATCCATCGTTGCAAAACCAGGACATTTTCCGGTACAAACGCAAAATAGGAATGCTGGATCTTTTTTATCGTTCGTCATTTCAGTCATCTCTAATACTAATTAAATATCGAATAATCTCGATATATAAATAATACGATGGCGGGCTGGTAATTTGGATTACATCCCAGAGAGACTTACTCAACACGCATCAATCGTATCTCATTGTAATCTGTAATTACTCTGATGTAGCCTCTCAGCAATTCATCTACTGCCGAATCACCAGTATCAACTTTGAGAGTTTCACCAGCAATACCTTTCAATTTGGATGGAGTAGATATGACAAAGATATGGTCTCGGCCAACTCGCTCAATGACTCCTGGACTAATCTGCTGATTTCCTCTGCCAAAGAGCATTCCTTGATGCCCAATCGGAGATACAATGATCCAGGTCTTACTGAAATCATCCACGAGCTCGATAATACGAGCCTCGTTCACATCCAGCACCAGTTTTCCATTTTGGAAGACATCGACGCCGAGTGTAGTCTTCTTGACAATGAGCAATTCTGTTACAGTCTTCACGGTGGTACCAGGTCCAAGAATGTAAGTTCCATCAGGAATCATTTGTTCGATGATATACTTCGCAATGGCTTCCTGCGCCTCATGTTCATCAATAGTTTCTGGGCTAGCCTGTTTTGCACCTTGAAATCTTGCTGGAACAGAAGGTCCATTCATGTAACCATAGAGTTTGATGATGAATCGATCTTCGCGAAACGCTTTTTCATCTGCATCCATGATTTCAAACTCGGCAGTACCTGCACCTCCATCAAGAACGAGCTTGACAACTTCTGCGGCATCAGCTGGATTCACAACAAAGATTCCACTGTACATCTTAACTCCGGAGGGTACTCCAATAACTTGAAGGTCATCCAAGCTATTCTCGGTGATAGCATCTAATACGTCGCGAGCAGTTCCATCTCCACCTACAAAAACAAGCAAACGTACTCCAGCCCCATATAGGGCTAGAACACAATTCTTAGTATCCTCGGAGCTTGTATTATCAGTTACATTCACATCCGCAACATTGTGAGATAGACCGACGGATTGCGTAACATCTTCACCCATCTGTTTAGGACAGACAATTAACTCAAGTTTTGATGCATCCATATGGAGAGATTCTAGAGTTTGTAAGAACTCCTTAGCCCTTCCCGGAGCTATAGGGGTAGCTCCACGTTTTATTGCTTCATCAACAACTCCGTCAGTACCCTTGAGACCAACGCGACCGCCCATTCCTGCGATTGGGTTGAGAAGCAGACCAACTTGCATGAATTCACCACGACCCTAGCAATCTAATCATGTAAGCATACTCTAAAGCAGTTGTGATTTATGCACCACGCAGGTCACTTTAGTGCATCGACCTGTGCTGCGGTTTGTATCCAGAACGCAACTCGAACAAGAACCTCTTCTAAGAATCGTTCGCGGTCCTCAGTAGTTACATCATCAGGCCACTTGTTACGTCGGTAATCATCAAATTTGTTGAACGTCCGACCCCACTTTGTTGTCAGGGGAATCTCCACTCTTCTATCACAGGCTGTATTGAGTGCACGAATCAGTGTGACAAAATCAAATCTGAGCCTAACCAACCACTTTCGCATTGCTGCAAAGAAAGCACGAGAGTTAGTTTCATCCCAAGGTAACTTCTTCAGAGCCTCTCGGTCTCCAGCATTAATTCTACCAGAGTTAAAGCTACACTCCTTATCAAATGCACATCTTGATCTGACATAGATCTTCTTCTTGGACATCCAGACAATAATCTCATGTTCTCCCTTTTTCTGCATCATCACTTTATGAGAACCAGCTGGAAAAATAAGCTCAATTACACCGCTCTCTTTGAACTTTCCATCTGCCTTGAAGTACAGGTCAAGAGCCCAGGAAAGTACTGGAATCGTATTTGCCGGAAAATATTCGTCAGGATCGGTCATAGGAATGATTCACTTCACGTATGTTCCACTATATGACTTTTGACATATACAATTAGGAAACAAATGGGGAATCCGAGGAGCACACTCTAGATGTGCTTCTTCTCACGATTCTTCACAAGAACATTGGCTAGCTGCCCAAAGATATCTACAATCCCTTCTCCAGTCTTAGCACTGCTCTCAAGGTAAGGCATACCGTGCGAATCTGCAAATTCACGACCCTCTGCCGGCTCAACAACTCGGTCCGGTAGGTCTGTCTTGTTTGCAACCAGAATCAGGGGAATCTTCTTTCCAATAGCCTTGAATAACTCATCAAGCCATTCTTCAAGAACAATGAACGTTCTGCGTCGGGTCACGTCAAAAACCAGTAGTCCCCCAGAACTACCTCTGTAGTACATAGGGCGAAGTATCTGAAAGCGTGATTGACCTGCGACATCCCAAATTTGCAACTTCACTGTAACATGGCTCTGGTCGGACTTGGTGATGTCTACGTTCTTCACAGCGAATTGAGATCCGATAGTCGTTTTGTAGTCTGTTCTGAAGAATCCATGGGAGAATCTAGTTACGATGGCAGTTTTGCCCACTGCACCTTCTCCTAAAACGACAATCTTGAATAGAAAGTCATACAAGCTGCTCAAATATTTTTCCTCCATTTGAGATTAATTGTGGTTAGACTGCTGTGAAGTCTGGTTGACAGTGATTCGACAGCTAATTCTCCATATGAAGAGTCCGTGTGTGTATTCATGGGGTGTCCTCATGCAGACTATTAGCGTGTTGGTCTATCCGAGGGATTAAGGGCGAGCGGGGCTATTAAGGTTTCGCGAGATTCCACTAGAGAAATCTAATGTTAGATTTCAACATATGATTCTTGACAATGGTTAACCCAACTTGCCGAATTTCATATGATTTCCTGTTCAAATGATGTGAAAACTTACACAATCAGCTCTTCAACGTTAGAACCCTCACTTTCGGGGGGAGGATCAACACGCGATTGATTCACAACATATCCAATCCCATAGCACAGAGCGATAAGCCCATTGAACAGCAACAGGTACAGGAATGCAGTATCATTAGATAGTGTGAGTAAGCCAGGAAGCATAGTGAGTAAAAATCCTCCGAACAGAGCGATGATAG
>JAUWOU010000222.1 GCA_030612005.1 Candidatus Thorarchaeota archaeon
TTCTCCGAGTGGGACTCCGGATTTTTCCTCGAATTCGACTGCAAGGTCTTCTGGAAGTGCTGCAGCGCCTGAGAAATAGAAAATCTGTGCTTTCACGAGGTCCATCTGAGAGAATAGGGAATAGTGTGTCGGAACAGCAAACACCATGAACGGACGATGCAGGTTTATAGTTTCCACAATCTTTGTGAGGTTTCGCGAGTCCATCAGATGAATCTTGATTCCCCACGAGATGCACGCGTGAACAGCCCAATGACCGTAAGCATGAAAGATTGGCACGCAAACAACTGCAGCGCTCTTTCCGATGATTCCTTCCTTCAGTGGCTCCATCATCCAATGAACTGTTTGTCTGACATTGGACGTTATGTTGTAATGAGTAAGCATTGTCCCCTTGGGCTGCCCTGTGGTACCGCCTGTAAAGGGCAAAAGAGCAATGTCTTCCTTTGGATTGAGTGCAACGGTTTCAGTGTGAGGTTTATGATTCTCAATCAGGGCACTCATAAGATGGTAATTTTCTTCAGGGATTTGTTCCATCTCTGGATATTCATAATCTGGAAACAGTTTGGTTGGAGCATAGATGATTGTTTTCACTTTTGTTTCGGATATTACTTGATTGACTCGTTCGATTCGTCTATAGGAACAGAGTACAACCTTGGCTTTGCTCTCATTGAGTTCATACTGCAATTCATCTGCTTTGTGAAGAATGCTCAATGGTACATGAATCGCCCCGATCTTCATTGCTGCATAATCTGCAATGATGAATTCAGGACATGATGGGAGTACAGTTGCAACCGTATCGCCTTTCTTCACTCCAAGAGCAACCAATGCAGACGCGAGCCTATCCACCTTGTCTTTTAATTCGGGATATTTCAATTCTTCTCCAGAGTATTCACATGCAACAATATCTGGGAACTTAGCCGCAGTATCCTCAAGGAACTTGTACACATTCATTTCCGGATAGGGGGCCATTGAATGCTCCAGCTTGAATGGACCAATCTGGTAGCTATCAAGCCAGGGTTTCTCTCCAAGGGCATCCTTGGATTTTGCAGTTTCTTTCTTTTTGACTACATTCGACTGCTGAGTCTGTTCCTTAGGTATGTGTTCTGCTGCATGCGAATCCGTATGTACAGTATCAATTAACCATCCTAAATCGAGTTCTTCTAGCTTCTCCTTGGTTGGTCTACCGTTTTCATCCCAACCTCGGTATTCATAGTATGCATCCAGAAGAACCTCCAAGTTAACAACATGCCCTTCCGCTGGACCTTCTGGCATCGGATCTTCTAACAATCTTGGTGGAAGTGTGTCATCTGCTCGCGTAAATCCTTCTCTAATAATATAGGCACGTTCAAGATTGTAGATTCGTTCTCCTGTCTTCCTGAAGTCATCAGCAGTATATTCATACCCCATTAGAGTGGACATCAAGCCCGCCCAATCCTCAGCTGTAAGGACCATGCCCATGAACTTGCAGCCTCCAATGGCATCAAAGATTCCAAATGCATCCTCGAAATTCTTGACGACCAATGATGTTTCTGGAATCTCCTTCAATGGGTCTCCAATATCCGCATCTTCAACGATCATAAATGGCATATTGAGAAATGCAGGTCCTTCGATATACGCTGTAATATGGTCTCCACCACGGTTAGCAACAGCATATGCAAGTCCTGTTATCTTGGCTGCACGGCTATCGTAGCCTGGGAGTTCGAGACCTTTTACGTGCATAGCAAACCTCTCAGAACCATTTCCGAGTTTTTCCGCCATTCTCATTGTACCTTCAGCAAGAAGGTCTCCTATACCTTCACGTTTGCCAATCTTGTGAACGATGTCGACAATAAGTTGTGCATTGCCCCAGGAAAAGTCCATGCCATCTACGTCTTCTTTCTTTAGGATTCCTTTCTCATAGCACTCCATCGCAAAACCAACAGTACTGCCTGCGGAGATAGTATCAATTCCATATTCGTTACAGAGGAAATGAGCAAGGGTGATTGCTTCGAGGTTATCTACACCACACATTGTTCCAAAAGAACACAGGGTTTCGTATTCAGGACCTTCTCCTTTACTCTTGAAGGGACCTGATTTGATCTCAGCGATTCTCCCGCAGTGAATAGGACAGGCAAAGCAGGGTTTTCTTTTCACGAGAATTGTATCATTGATTGTTGTCCCATTGATTTTCTCTGCGTTCTCGAAGACACCAGTCTGCCAGTTTCTTGTTGGGATACCTCCCTTGACACTAACCAAATCCACCATTGTGGCTGTTCCATAAACCTCTAGAGTCATTTTCAAAATACTTTGATTGACCCAATCAAATCGCTGCTTGGCTTCTTTCCTGTATGCCTCTTCATCTGCTACAGGAATAGTCATGGTCCCTCTAGATGCAATAGCCTTGAGATTCTTGGATCCCATGACTGCACCAACACCACAGCGACCTGCTGCGCGTCCCCAGTTTTCTTCATCACAATCATTCATAATCGCGGCATATTTGACAAGGTTCTCTCCAGCAATACCAATGCACGTGACATTGAATTTCTTTCCGTGTTTTTCCTTCAGCAATCTCGTGGTTTCAGATGTGTTCTTTCCCCAGATTTCTTTAGCATCCACTAATTCTGCTTTTCCATCTTCTGTAAGAAGATAGACAGGTTTTGGTGCAATGCCCTCGAAAATCACTCCATCGAACCCTGATCGTTTGAAGTCTCTTCCCCAGAAGCCTGCTGAATTTGCTTGACCCCATCCGTTTGTGAGGGGTGCTTTGGTTACAACACTATATCGACCCGTACTCGGAGACCGTGTTCCAGTAAGTGGCCCTGTCATGAAAATGAGTATATTCTCTGGTCCAAGTGGATCGATACCTTTCTCGGTTTCATCAAAGAGGATCTTGGTTGCTAATCCTGCACCTCCGAGGTACATCCGTATTGTTTCTTCATCTGGGAATTCTTCAGTTATAGTGGAGGTTGTTAGATTGACTCGAAGAATCTTACCCATATAACCGTACATCATAACTGAAACCTCTGTGGTATCCAGAGAATGTTTTATTTGGATTTTATAAGAGTGCTGTTTGTTTAAGGCGTTGAGATTACAGAATGAATGTATCGGTGAAATTCTTCGCACAGCTTCGAGACCTCACAGGTAAGAAAACAAAGATTGAGTTTGATTTAGATGAAGGTGCAACAATTTCACATCTTCTAGATGCGCTCTTTCTGGATTCCAGAATCAAGAAGCATATGCTTGACGAGAACGACCAAATTAATTCTGATATCACAATCTTACGAAACGGGCGAGAGATAAAATTCTTACAGGGAACGGATACTATACTGAATTCTGGAGATGAAATATCGATTTTCCCATTGGTAGTGGGTGGATAAACTTCCAAAATGCAAAACCAAATCTCAGTGGAAAATCGCGAATACAAGGTGATTATGGCTAAGGTTCTCAAAGCAACAGACGCTGCCAAAGAACTTGTTAGGACTGCCAGTATGATTGATACTGAATTCTACCAAAAGAGTTTCCCTATCAAACGACTTAAATAACAGAATGAAACTTGAGGCGTTTACTTTACTTACTATATGTAACCTATGACACTTAATACGATTGACGTAAGTTACATTATTTAACTTAATGTTGCCACTTACCATCTATCTCGAAAGCACAAGGTGCACGCCATGAATCTGAAACACAAAATAGTCGCGATGTTGTTACTCCTGTCCTTGACAGCAATCATGTTCTTTCCAACAAGCCATAATACTTTCCTCAGTAGAGAAGACGATTCGGTGAATCCCTCTTCAATTGCAAATCCCTCGGACGGAATTACACCAGCTGGAATAAATGACCCCTATATCAATACAGTCCCAGTGGTTGAAGATGCTCCTGTTATTGATACAGCTCCAAATTTCAATTACAACGGAGATGGACTTTGGATAGGTCTTCATGCTGTAGGCTATTATGGTCGTGGATGGCTCAAGTTTGACCTTCCTGTTGCATCAAGCAGCTACGAAATCACAAGGGCAAGAATGTTTGTCTACTTGGAGAACGATCAATATCTAGTTGATGCTCCCATTGGAGCATATTATAGCAGTGATGATTCCTGGGATGAAACAGCCATCACCTGGAACAATCAACCCATAGTTGATGCCGCTCCCTTAGATATAATTGATAGTCCTACAAGCCCGAATATGTTTGTTAAATTGAACTATTATAGTTGGGACGTTACAGGCGCTGCAAGTGAATCCATTTTGGATGATGGTGTCCTATCGGTAATGCTGAAACAGGAAAACGAGTCGCTAACCAATCAAACTTCCAAATACTTCTCTGAGAAAGACAGTTTCAATGCTCACCCCGCCTATCTTGAACTTGAGTGGCATGTGCCACCTGTACCAAGTTCTTTCAATGGAACGATTCCCGTGACTGAAGATGCTCCTGTTATTGATACAGCTCCAAATTTCAATTACAACGGAGATGGACTTTGGATAGGTCTTCATGCTGTAGGCTATTATGGTCGTGGATGGCTCAAATTCAACCTCTCTGATGTTCCGAATTCACTTCACATAACTAGTGCAAGGATGTTTG
>JAUWOU010000224.1 GCA_030612005.1 Candidatus Thorarchaeota archaeon
CTCACCTCAAATGATTGTTGAATATAGAGAATTGATTAGTGACAAGAAGAAAAGGGAGATTTCAGACTATTTCTACAATCTATTTGATCAAGAAGTAGTACCCCATATCCGAGAATTACGGTCAAGTATAGTGCATAATGACGCAAACGATTACAATGTGGTCGTTGATACAAATTGGACTAATGATACGAGAAAACTCGGAATTTTTGATTTTGGTGACATGCTGTTTACTTGCACAATATTTGAACTGGCAATTGCTACTGCGTACGCAATATTAGACCATGATGATCCAGTAATGGCTGCAGCTGCAATGATTAAGGGGTATCACTCAGTATTTCCACTAACAGAACTAGAAATGAAGGTTCTATTTCCAGCTATATGTGCAAGATTACTATCTAGTGTTTGTGTATCAGCACACCAGCAGTTTCTGGAACCAGAGAATGAATACTTGGCGATAACTGAAGCTCCAGCATGGCGGACTCTCAGCAGACTTGGAAAAATGCATCCTAAACACGTTTGGTACATCTTCAGAGATGCGTGTGGATTTCCGCCAAACCCAGAAAATCCGAGAATAGTAAAATGGATAACCGATAATGAAAGTCACTTTGGCAATGTTCTGACCAAAAGCATGGAAGAATACAAGTCCGTAGTAATTGACCTAAGTGTCGGTAGTTTAGATTTCGAGTATCCTGAGGATGTCGTGGGTTTCGAAAGATTTTCTAGAATAATACGGAATAAGATGGCCGACCACAACGCAGAGATTGCTTTTGGTCGATACGATGAAAGTCGTCTAATCTACACCGGTGACCAATATTCAGAGAATGAAGATCTCGTACAGAAATCAAGAGTAACCCATCTTGGTATTGATATTTTTTCACCACCCGAAACTCCCATTTTCGCACCTCTAGATGGTATCGTTCATTCACTGGAAAACAATGACATTCCATTAAATTATGGACCAACTATTATCCTTGAACATAACCCCACTTCAGATACTAAGTTCTATACACTCTATGGACATCTAAGTCTGGACTCAATTAACAGACTAATAATTGGACAGAAAATAAGTAAAGGAGATGAAATCGCGCGCATAGGGGATTACCCTAAGAATGGTGGATGGCCTCCACATTTACATTTCCAAGTAATCACAGATATGTTGGACATGGAGGGGAATTACAATGGAGCTTGTGGGGTAAATCAGCGTGATGTTTGGCGAAGCATTTGTCCTGATCCAAATCTGATTCTAAAGATTCCAGAAGATAAGTTTCCAGACCCTCTCCTAACTAAACAAGAGATATTGCAGACTAGACAGAAGTATATTGGGCCAAATCTAAGTATTTCCTATAAAGAGCCATTGAAGATTGTAAGAGGATACATGCAGTACTTGTATGATGAAGATGGAAAGAGATACCTTGACGCAGTGAATAATGTTCCCCACGTCGGTCATTCAAATCCAACTGTGGTAAAAGCTCTACAGAAACAAGCAGCTGCACTTTATACAAATACTAGATACTTGCATGATAACCTTGTTAGGTATGCGACGAAACTTATTGAAAAAATGCCAGAACCACTTAGTGTCTGCTATTTCGTGAATAGTGGAAGTGAAGCAAACGAACTTGCGTTGAGATTAGCTAGAACACATACTCAGCGAGATGGAATCATCATTGTGGATGATGCGTATCATGGAAACACCGATACCTTAGTCGATCTTAGTCCATACAAACACAAAGGACCCGGAGGACGTGAACCACCCACACATGTAGTTTCAGTTTTCAAAGCAGATCCATTCAGAGGGAAGTTTGGTTCTGATGACTCCAAGGCCGGAGAGAAATATGCTTCTTATATCAAAGATTTCGCTATACCAAGGTTGGAAGAAAGCGGTCATCCTGTAGCTGCATTCATTTGCGAACCTATTATGAGTTGTGCAGGACAAATCGTATTTCCAAAGGGATACTTAAAGAAAGCCTATGAGCACGTAAGAAATGCGGGAGGCGTGTGCATAGCAGATGAAGTGCAGATCGGATTCGGTAGAGTTGGAAGTCATTTCTGGGGGTTTGAAACACAAGGAGCCATACCGGATATTGTAACTATGGGCAAACCAATAGGAAACGGACATCCATTAGCAGCTGTCATTACAACCCCCGAGATAGCAAAATCATTCGACAATGGAATGGAATTCTTCAGCACTACGGGTGGAAACACCGTTTCATGTGCAGTTGGACTAGCTGTTCTTAATGAGATCGAATCAAAGAACTTGCAGGAGAATGCATTCTCTGTTGGTAAATATATGAAAGAAAAACTGCTCGATCTGAAAAAGAAATACGCTCTCATTGGAGATGTAAGAGGTCTCGGACTGTTTCTTGGTGTTGAACTAGTAAAAGACCAGGAAGAATTGTTTGAACCAGCAGCAGAAGAAGCAACATATATTGTCAATAGGATGAAAGAACTTGGAGTATTAATCAGTGTGGATGGATATCTTCGTAACGTCCTCAAAATCAAACCCCCAATCATATTTTCTAATGAGGATGTAGACCATTTTATTGAACGTCTGGAAATCGTTCTTAACGAGGATTTTCCGAGTGGTATTATAGAATAAGACACAATACCAAGTCAATAGCTGAAATCCAGGAATTCGCAGGATGCACTGGATACAGTTACAGGCAAGCTCCGTGAAATTGAATAAGGGATTGTTGACATCATCACGCCTTCAAGACGCCTTCGAAGGTGACATATATACCATCATACAATTGCAGGTCCAGAATGAAGGAATTTAGTTTGAATATGGGTATCACGGGCACACCTTCATGGAACTCGATATCCTCTACCATCCAAGTCACAACGATGGGCACAAGAGAAAAAGACCCGTTGGGCAATGGGTTCAATTTTAGTGCGAGCCTGTTCATTTGATTCGCTAATCGGGCGGTTCTTTCCTTCTGCTTTTCCGCAGCGCGCGCAAGTGCCGAGGATTTCCCTGATCTAATCCCCCACATCTTTGCATCTATGGACACGATAGTCTTTCCTCGCACACCGACAACATCGATTTCCATGCCCTTTATGATGCCGTTGCCTCTTCTTCGGAAGCTCTCCACGCAACGAAATTCATTCTCTTCCAAGATTTCCGCAACAAACCCCTCAAAGTCTTTCCAAGTCAGCAGTTCAACAACCGTTTCGATGGTTGATCCAAGGGCTACCGCCTTGAAGGCGAGTGCGATACGGTTGCGCCTTGATACAATCCATGTGTCATCCAATTCCCTGCTAGTCCCCAGACTTTCAAGAACTCCTACCGTTCTCCTGTCTACAATCTCGAGAGTACTCGAATCCTTTGTATTCTTCAGGAGAAACAGAATACTGTCAAGGATATCCTCGTTCATCTCACTCATTCGCTTTTGCGCTCTAGTTTATATCTTCCACTGCTATGACAATAGTCTGATTGAGTATGTCCGAATCTTCAGAAGGTTGGGGGCGGGTCCTCAAAGCATTCGATGATTGGATCTCCTATGAGAGCTCTGAGTTTGCTCCATGGACTGCATACTTTTCCCCAGAGAATCTGCGCGACCTTACCGACAAGGAGCGGATGGGTTGGATGCACTCCATGTACAGTGATGTGATTCCAGGTCGTGTTGAGAGCTGCAAATCTGTCGCTGTTGCTTTCGAGGATTTCTTGCCATATATGCCTGACACGGCAGCGATAGAAACCGTGAGGTCGATGATCGACTTGAGCGTACGAATACAGGGCGGCATGCTGGGGATGAGTGATGTCATAACTACCATGATTGATGAGTATAAGCTTGGGGGGCTTGATGAAGTCTTTCACTACCTCTCATCTCTCGCTGAAGCTGAAGAAGATATTCGGCACCATATGACTCTCTATAGTGCGGGATTTAGGAAGCTGAAGACGCTGGGGCTTACAATCCCTGAGGAAATGATGTAAGCTATGGATGTTGGAATCTTAATTCAACAAACATTGCCGCCACTCACTTGGACAGTTTCCGTGCCTATTGTGATAGTGGTGTGGACGTTAATCTGCGGGTTCTGGTACTTGCTAATCAGAATCATTCATTCGGAAAGCATCCATGATCTTCGGCTGGCTATTTGCTTCTCGATTTTTGCATTATGGTTGATCCCCACAGGAGTTCTTCTGCGCATGTTAACGTACGATACTTCTGCAACCATTGGCTTATGGCTTATTCCAATATTGACCATCGTCTTCATACAGCTTGTGCTTACAGTAAGAGATATGATCCGTCAATTCCGAAACTTACGCGCATAGCTCACTACTATCATCTATTCATGCGCAGTTCGAAAGGCCAACGGCACGCCTGACAAACCTTAAGTATTAACACACGAGAGGAATTTCGACCCACTAACAAAGTGAGGTGATAACACAATGGGTTTTGGAAGTAAAACCACAACCTCGGCCCATCGATGTCGGGTCGCAGAGTCAACAGGTGAGTGTCAAATTAGCCAACGAGGCGAATGTGTTCTCCAGTGGCCATCAGGTCTCTGAACAGTTCACTCATCC
>JAUWOU010000135.1 GCA_030612005.1 Candidatus Thorarchaeota archaeon
GTTGTAGCTCCAGCTTTATCATATCCTCCTTGAATTATCGCTTCATCACGTTGTCTTACACCATCCGAGATATTTGATGAAAGTCCTTTGACAAGATTGGCAAATGCAAACTCGTACATCACAAGCCTTCTGATATCGAGAGTCAATCCTAGGGGGACATTGTGTGATATACTATCAAACAGCTTCTTACCCTTCGATGTGAGTCTTTGCCCCTGCTTTCCTTCCGCTTCAATATACTTCGCATCAGAGAATCGCTTCAATAGGGTTCTGACACTACCTTCTCCTATCGACATTTTTTCACAGAGTTCGTATCTACCCAGTGGTTGTTCTCTACCTATTAGAATCAGAGCAACAGCTGCATGATATGATTTGAAAACTGGTGCAACTCGCCCATCTGCTGGTTGTGAGAGATTGGTGAACTCATCCTTCCATGTCAAATTTACTTCTCTCCATATTCTTCTAGTCGAAGTTCCTTTATACTCTTAACATCTCTGGTGTCTTGTTCAGACTCAGCGCTCCAGATAAGCCCTTTGAGTTGCTGAGTCAATGCTGTGTTCAGTATCGGTACAATCTGTGAGAAAATAATAGCATTAGAAACGATATGCAGCACTGTAAATGGAATTGCCGCAGTGACAGCTAGAATGAACGGTACACCAAACGTTATCGAGTATCCAATATTAGTTATCTGTTCGAAAATGAATGTGACAAACGCTCCAGTGACAGCTAGCTCCCACTTTCTAGGCTCCAATCGTTTTCCATTCGGTCCAATTCTACCCATAATTGAACCAGCTGCGACGATGTAGAACCATCCGATGACCTGAGAGAGCCAAATCTGGGGTATGAATCCTCCCCAAGGATTGATGATACCGTATAGTAGGGACATAATGAGAGTTGACCAGATTGCCATCCGAGCTCCAAAAATGTAGGCTGTCAAGAATAAGACACTAGATCCCAATTCCAAATTAGGAACTGCCACTAATGCATAGTTGCCTACAAGAGCAAGAGCAGTCATTATTGCAGTAATGGAAACCCATTTGCTATCACTCATGCTCTTGCGTAAGTCATGGTTGGTCATAGTCATACTTCCAAGTAATCCCAACTAACTACGTTTTTTTACGATAACGACCGCTATTACTACAATGACAGTAACAGCAAGACCAATCATAATGAAAGGTGGATCTACACTAACAGTCAAGTCTAGCTCAAGTTCGAGTAGATATGGTACTCCGAAAGAATAGCTAGTCCTAGCCTCAACAAGTACTCCTGTATCCAAAGCATATGCGAGATGAGTTAGCTGAGGTTCGCTGAAACCTGTTGGGTCTTGCTCGTAGTCAAAGATGATACACTCCATCGTTATAGAATCAATCGTAATGTTATCATAACGTGAAGTCATTGAACCGTTCAGATAGTTGTATTGGACTCTTTCTGCAGCTACGTAGGCTGTTTCATTTAAGCTATCAATGTTGCTCTGACCAACTTTTACAAACAGACCAGGTAGCCATGCAGTCAATCCCCAAACTCCTAGTGTTAGATCTATTGAGATATTGGTGTCAGTAGTTGTAATAGATGCATTTCCAATTGTCAAAATACCTTCAATGTCTTCACCAACATTATTGACATGGAACATCATCATGCTATCATTTTCAGCTATCCATCCCCCCTCATTCATGTAAAAATTGAATCCAACACTAGGTGCTGTCTTGACATTCCAACGAAATGTTGCGTTGGTTTGGATCCCTGTGGCAAATCCGTCAGAAAGTGGTGTTACATTAACAAACAGCATGAGTAACACAACCAAGAGAATGAGTGTATTCTTTTTTTTCATTGTTTAAGTTTCCTTGATGTTTGAATATAGAGAACAGTAATGAATCCTAGACCTAGAATTGAAACTATTGACACTCCTGGAATTAAAGTTGGATCTTGTTGGGTTTCTGGATTTGGCGATGAAAATACCCACGACACTGTGTCTCCATCTTCAAGAAAATAGAAATTAACTGCCATTGATGCAAATTCATCATTTACCCAGTATTGCCAACCATATTGTCCTTTTGCAACGACTCCCTCTATCCCTCTAACATATGCTAGCGGTCCATACCACTGTGTCTGAATGTTAAGGACATCTGATGTTACATCAAAGACTGTTGAGCCGTTAAGATCACTGAATGTTATTATTGTTCCATTTCCAAAGTCTACAGAAAGTGAGAGTCCTTCTGCGGCGATGATTGAGTCCGTGCCACTCTCTCCTAGTGAGTTAACAGGTAGACTCAACAGAATGAGTGGGACAAGTGGGAGCACCCACCAGTATTTTACACGTCGCAATATTACCATGTCCTAGGATAGGTTAACCTATCCTACAATATCTACCATTTAAGCATTACTTATTGCTGGTTTAACCGAAGCATCTATACGGCAAAGATTCAGGTGAAGCACGAGCGCTATAATAGGGGAATCTACTATTTGAAAACTGAAATTGATCGCAAAGGTTTTCTTTTTGTCTTAGAAGGCATTGATGGTTCTGGAAAAACATCCGCATGTCAACAATTAACGAAGATCCTTCTTAGCGATGGATATGATGTAGTTCACCTGAGGGAGCCAACAAATGAAAGTCCTTGGGGAAAAGAAATCCGAGAGCGATCACCTCAAGGAGAACTAAGTCCATCTGAAGAACTTGATCTGTTTGTGAAAGATCGAGAATGGCACGTTCAAAACAGGATTAATCCCGCATTGCTTGCAGGACAAATTGTGCTTATGGATCGTTACTTCTTTGCTACTGGTGCTTACCAATCTGGAGCTACGGGGATTCCTTGGAAAGAAATTCTTCGGATGAATCGCGAGGATATTCATGCTCCCGAGCCTGATGTTATCTTCATCTTGGATGTGGATGCAGAAACTGGTTTGAAAAGAGCTACTGGTCGTGAGAACAAGGCAAATTTACAATTTGAGAAGTTGGACCGCTTAATCGATGTACGAAAGGTATACCTTGAGTTTGTAGAACAAGATACCGGCATATTCAAGGTCATCGATGCACTAGAATCTCTTGAAGCAGTTGTAGATGAGATATATGACGCGATAATACAGAGAGTAAAATACAGGCCTGAAACATCACAAAGATGAAAAGGAACGTTTCCTTTGGGCGCTGTATATATCTAGGTAATACTGTCGCGGAGCAACTAGTGACAAGGTTTTTTAGTGTCACTCGTCAAACCGTAATTACTCTAGCTCTACGCAGAGTAAAACCCAAGGGACTGGGAGAGAAGACAAATGCCCGTTGCAATGCTGCTAATAGATTGGGACTCTAAGATTGGTGCAGTTCTGAAGTCGAAAGTACCGTCTGATTTTGCTGATTATTACAAAGAAGATCTTAACACCGAAATCATGCGTATTTTCACATCACACGCTATGGGTGATGCTACTGCTGGATTCTCGTCATTAAGTATTCGAATTGGTGGCGAAGAGTATAGTGTTGCTTCTTACTATACTGGAGTTGTACGAGAAGAAGAACAATACTGTGTTTCTCTTTTACTAACTCCTTCTGAAGACCCAAAGATGTACGAAGCTGCAATTACATCAGTTGTGACTCCATTGACAAATGCTGTCGTCGCTTTGACTGATGCTGAATTACAGGAAGAAATCGATAACACCTATCGTCGAATTATTCGACTTGCTGGAATGACTGATGAATCTCGTTTAGCACGACTATTCTCTGATGAAGTGTCTCGGGCAGTATTCCCGAAGTTATGGAAGGGCGGTATCTCCAAGGAGGATCTAGAGGAGTGGTTGAAGATGGTTACTGGTCTTCCAAGTGTTAGCGTGGATTCTATTATTGCACCCTTCGAAGAGCTTGGTCTTGTTAAGACTGAGTGGGTAGATGAGATTGGACGGACTTGTGTCTTTATGATTAAGGACCTTGAAGTTTTCCGTGCTCCACCCCTTGTAGCAATGGAGGCAGCTAGTAGCGTTCTCGATCCTGAGCTAGCAGCGGAATACAAGACTGAAGTATTAGAGTTTCTAACTGAGTGGCAGAAGACACCTGAAGACACAGTTTCAGTCGCCCAAGTACTTGCTGATCCAGATTGTTATGATACTCTTTCTGAGCTTCGACGCCGACCCGCAAACATTTCTGAACTTGAAGCAACTTTGGGAATCCCACCAAAAGAGCTCAAAGAGGCAATTCAGATATTGAAAAAATTCCGAATAGTATCTGAGAAGCGAAGGAAAGGTCCATCTGGCGAGTTTGATAAATGGCTTTTCTTGTTAAATGATATCCGTGTCAGACTATTCTTCCCTGAGTATTTCTTACAGACTCTAGTGACTGATCTGGAAAAGACTCCTGATGATCCTAAAGCAATGGAAATGGTTCATCAACATCTCCGTCTTTTACGAGACAACTTTCCACGATAATTCATGACAGGATTTCTGCAATTGTTTCGTGATTTGTATATTCTAGAAGTGATTATGTATATCTTCCTTGAAATACAATACAATTTATTCTGCGAGAATTACAATAGGAATTCTTTGAATCTGCGACTACTACGATAAGCTGTTATCGGCTATCCAACCAGATACCATTATATGCCGATTAAGGGTGTGATTCATTGTGAACTTCAAGCGGGAGGCGGACTTCCCCCATCAGGAACTCGCAATATCACGGTCCCACGAGTTCCAGTCCCTAATGCAGTGAAAACTGCACTATTCTTGCGCATAAACGAATTTTACCGCCCCTGTAGAAGGACACGCTCCAACGGATGTTTGGGATTCTTAGAATCCCCGACATCTACCTTTTCATTTTTGGCTTTCATATGGTCTAGAATACACACAATACAAGTTAATTTACTCCCACTGCATTAACTTTGTGTCGAGTGGGCTCTGAGAATACAGGTTCCCGACCAATTACAAAACTGGTGATTGTGAATTGATTCATAACACATTTCTCATTCGAATCTCTAGTAAAGAGATACTAGCATCTACAAAGTATTGGCCAGTAGATCTTCCGCAAAACGTTATCGATGAATTTGTATCTACTAGGGAAAATCTTCGCTTAGACCACGATACTGTTGAAGAGTTGGCTCTCATAGTTAGTGAACACAAATTCCATGCAACGGAACTTGTTGCAGATACTCTGCTAGTATTTGTTACGGATAAGAATGAGGATGAAAGTAGCATCTTTGAGAAAGTTGATGATGCAAAGAAAAAATTGAAGCGGGTGTTGTCAAAATCAGGACTTGAAAAAGTAATCGCGAATTATGCGAGTTTGATTGAACCCTCAGTTACTATAAGGCTCAAAATTGCTCTTGTTGGAGAAGGTGGTGTTGGTAAAACCACAACGCTTCATCTACTCCTAGGAGATACACCTCCCCTACAATATGTTCCCACAATCGCATTGAACTTAGAAACCGTTGAAAACATTCGATTTGGAAATTACTCGCTTGTTTTATGGGATTTTGCTGGACAAGAAAGATTTCGAAAATTGTGGCGATTCTATTTCCATGGTGCTGATGTCATATTCTTGGTGTGTGATTCCTCACTCCGTAATGTTATCATTAGCAAAGATATCCTCAAGCTTATCAAACGTGATGCTCCTAAGGTTCCAGTCTTTGCGATGGCAAATAAGCAAGACAAGCCTAATGCGATGAAACCTGAAGTTGTTCAGAAGATTCTTGGGATCCCAACATATCCAATGGTTGCCATTGATAAGGAACGACGTGATGAGATGTTGGGAATTCTGATGACAGCAGCCTCTCAGTATGTGGGAGTTGCGCTACCAGACCTCCCTGCATCTGAGCTTCTGAAATTTACTGATGCCGCTACAGAAGAAGCAATTGCAGAAACAGATTCTGCTGAAGCAGAGGTACTCGATGATGATGAGGAATACGAAACTGTTATTGAAGAAGTCCTCGTTGATGAAGATGGGCAAGTCATCGAAGATACAGATGATTATGAAATCATTGAGGAAGTTGTCGAAGAAATATTTGAAGACGAAGAGGATGAAGAAGCCGAGCTAGTAAAAGAAGAAGTTGAAGTCGAAGAAGAAGAAATCGAAATCGATGTTACTGAGCCTGAAGAAATAGAAACAGTCGTATCTCCCGAAGTTGAATTTTCAGACATACATACTGCGCATGACGAGATAGAGCCGATAGAATTAGCTGCATTAGAGGAATTATCCGATTCTACAGATTCTGCAGAGGTAAGTATAGAGAAAGGTGAACCCACAGAATTCGAAATTACACCAGAGGCGGTGGATGAAATTGTAGCTGATAGCAGTGGAGAAGTATCTATTGAAGTAGAGGTCGATGATCCAATCTCTATGGTTTCAGACTCTGATGAGATATTTGCTACATCTGAAGAGAGTCCAGGACCCGAGGCCGTTATTGTACCTAATGATGTTGATGTTAAAATGGCAAAAGATATCATCTTCGAAGCGCTAGAAGGAGATGATATAATCTCAGCAGAGATTGATCGTGTTTCTCATGAGGAACTGAATGGAGCTCTTGAAGCATTTGGCAGTGATGAAGCTCTTCCTACTGAAGATGAAGCTGATGAAGTAGAACCAGAGGTGATTGATGCAGAATCACTTGAAGAATTAGAAGCAATCCTTGGGCCTCTTGACAAGGCTGTTGGTGGATATAGTGCTGCCGAAGGGGATGATGATGAAAATAAAGACCAGCTCCCAATAGATAACGATTCTCTAAAAGAACTGAGTGACCTCTTAGATTTCGTGGAATCCAATGATGAAGAGAATTAAGATTTTCTGTAGCTTGCGGAACACTGATTTGCATGTTTGAACGCGCATAATACGTGAGTGGAACTCTTTGAAGCTATCAGAAGTTGAACCCGGCAAGAATGTGACCGATCTCATCGTGCGAATAATATCAGTAGCCCCACCGAGAATCGTAAAAACAAGAGCTGGTCGTAAGACCATGTTGAAAGAAGTTCTTATTGCTGATGATTCTGGATCTTCGATTCTTTCCTTATGGGGATTCAATGAAGGTACTGACTTATCAGCGGGCAAGGTCATTAAAATTGAAGATGGATGGGCAAAAGAGTGGCAGGGCAAAGTACAACTTTCACTCGGTCGTTCAGGAAAATACGAAATATTAGAAGATGATGGATCCGTACCTTCAATATCTGACCTAGGTGCTGTGTCCCAATCGAGAACAGCAATTGAAGAATAATCCATACCTCTTACTGTTGAGCTGAATCAATATGGTTCTGGCATATCTATCTGCGCCGATAATCCATAGTGGCCTTCGAAAGGATGATTTCTGCTCGATTGTTATCCGAGCTTTGGAAGAAAACGGAATTACCGTCTTTGCACCTCAACTTCTCGGACCTGCAGAACCTGATGTGATATTCGAACGCGATGTAAGCAATGTCAGGAAAAGCGATTTTCTGATAGCTGAAGTTTCTAATCCCTCTCTTGGAGTAGGGATGGAGATTATGCTCTCGATAGAATTAATGAAGCCTGTTCTTCTATTCTATAGTTCAGAGAGTGACCGTCTTTCAAAAATGATTACGGGCGCAAAAGGTAAAGCTCTATTCGTATATGATTCTCTCGATGATGTTGATAGAATTATTCGTAAACTCAATTTGGACAATCTTCTGGTTATGAACTGTGTCAATTGCAATAGTCATGTTGCAGAAGTTATTGATGATAAAATTCACTGTGTAGAATGTGGTAATGCTATCAGTGGTGTTTGAAGATGAATACCTCGATTATCGATGAGTCAACTAGCAAACGCAAAATTGTCTTACTACTCATTCTGTCCGTTTCAATGGTTTCAAGCGCGAGTATTCTTATCATTCTCAGTAACTCCCCCTCACTGGTGAAGGTATTCTGGCGAACACTCTTTGGTGCTCTGTTTATGGCAATTATCGGTGCGGTGAGAGGAGACCTCTCCGCAATCCGAACACCCCAAGTTCGCAATAACTGGCACTGGTTGGCTGGCATAGGAGTCATTCTATCTCTACACTTCTCAACATGGTTTCAATCCTTAGAGATGACATCAATAGCTGCAAGTGTCGTCTTAGTTAACTCATCTCCAATTTTCACAGCAATCTTCTCTACGATTTTCTTAGGAGAATCTATTCGAAGACGATCGTGGGCTGGAATTCTTGTAGCAGTAACTGGTGCTGTTTTTCTTGTATGGGTCGATTATGGAGGGATTGACTTGGGTGCCCTAAGTGGAGACCTATTGGCTCTCTCTGGTGCTGTTTTTCTTGCAATATACTTCATTGGAGGCAGAAAATACGCTAAAGGGATGCCAATAACAGTTTACACTTCAATCGTCTATCTATTCGCAGCAATCACTACCCTCTTCCTGTGTTTATCGTTTGGATATGATGTCTTGGTCTTCGAGCCAACAGAAGTACTAATTTTCATTGCACTTGCAATCTTTCCAACAGTCTTAGGACATTCTGTCAATAACTACCTACTCACTAAAGTTCCAGCATATGTAGTGTCTGCCGCAGTTCTGGGAGAACCTATTGGTGCAACGCTCCTAGGTGCTTTGATTCTCATGGTTTACCCTGCCCCATTAGTCTGGGTGGGTTTCTTCATAATTCTCCTAGGTGTCGCTGTAGTTCTAGCAGATATCGCTGGTAAGGAACGAGTGCAAGACTCATCCTCAGTTGTTTGATAAAATAGGTTAGAAAATCGCTCTTTCCTGCAAAGTGCGTCATTTTCAAAGTCAGAACTCCAACATGGGACTCGCTTGGGCTCAAAATAGGGGGTCATAGGACTATTTTGGCGTTTCGAATATGCTATACCCCTGAGATATTGATTTCCAATACAGGTGTTTGAGTTCTGACTTTCTGGTAAATTATCTATACATTTGTTGTATAGAATATAGCATGACAGGTTTAGATATGGTCCCTGGTGTGGGACCAGCAATAGCGAAGAAACTTCATGCAGCCTTCATCTCTACGGCCGAGCTCCTTGCAGTTCAGCGACCCATTGAACTCAAGGTGCGGACTGAAATTGGGGAAGGAACTGCTAAGAAAATAATAAAAAATGCGCAACATCTGGTTGGCAAGTACACCTTCAGGACTGGGCTTGAGGTAGAACAGGAAGAACTGACAAAACCCATGCTCAGGACAGGGATAGAAGAACTGGACAAGAGTCTGATGGGTGGTCTTGAGATCGGTTCCATCATCGAGTTCTATGGTAAGGCCTCCGGTGGAAAGACCCAGTGGTGCTACCACCTTGCAGTACGCTCACAGCTGTCC
>JAUWOU010000227.1 GCA_030612005.1 Candidatus Thorarchaeota archaeon
TAGCATCATTCAATGAGCATGTGCGAAAGGGAAGCGTTGAGAGTACAATCGAGTCTATCGAGCTGACCAAACCTCTGGACCCAGAAGCATATGTCTTACATGCGACTGGGGACCTTGGTGCCTATGTTTCTTCTCTAAACTATGGAGGTAGTGTAGTTCAGATACTTTGCACCCTACTGGCCGGTTATGCAGCAACAAGTATTGAAGAGATAATCAGTAGAACCGAGATTGACCCCCGTAAGTTGGTCATAGAGAATGTAGAGTTCCCATTTGATGTCATGCGTCCTGTTATCGATGATTTGGATGCGAGTATTTGTTTTGATACGGCACATCTTCTTTCTGAGATGTCCGGTACTGAATCCATCATGGACTTCTACAAAACACACAAGGATAGAATCACAGAAATTCATCTACAGGATGGAACAATCACAAGATATGAAGGAGCAGTAGCTCGTGAGGATCATATTGCGCTAGGTCGCGGAATAATGGGAGATACTGTTCTTCGGGAATTTCTGCTAGCTCTAATCAAGGATGACTTTGACGGTCCTGTCATCTTTGAACTTACTAAGACGGAAACGAGAGAGTCCATAGATCGCATCAAGAAAGTTGTCCCTGAAGCACTATAGGATCTATTCAATTACGGATAGCAAAGATCCCATGTTGGATGAAAGCTTAGAATTAGACTCATAATCTCATTGTAATCATCTTCGCCCATAACGAGTCTTGGGCAGATGGCATCATTGAGGTATACACTGAAGTGAACGTGATCATACTCAGCGGTTTTGAGGAATTTGCCAATCTGGGCTCCTTTGGCCACCCAATCTCCTATTTCTACATCTATCATTGCAGCCTGTTGTGCCCTTACTGCTACATCAGTTGAAAAACCCTCAAATCCATACTCGATAGTTAGTGTGCTATTGAATCGGATGTGCACCGCAACCTTGTAGACTGTACCATTTGCCACGTAACCAAGCTCGATATTTTCTACAAGACCAGGACCAGCAGCGATTACATCGGAGTTATTGAAAAAGAAATAATCGAAACCATTATGTATGAATCCCCAAGGGCAGCTATCACTCTCACTATACCCATCATTCCACATAATAATGTCTGACTGGTTGGTGTAAATCACGCCCATGTTGTCGAGAACGGTCAAATCATATCTTCCTTCATTATCGAATGTATCTACTGCCCCACCTCCATTAAAATCTCCAAAATAAATAACCACAGCGGCAGCAGCTACAACTAGAATAATCCCTACAACACAAGCCTGTTTTTTCATAACCAATCTATAACCAAACTGACTCTAAAGATTATCTGATTACTGCCCAAACAAGCGCTCAGTCATAATGTTTTTATCCACACCACGTTTGAAAACTTCTCGTAAGGGCCCGTGGCATAGACTGGAAAGATTAACGTTGTTGGTCTTAGTCAATTATTGCGCCGCTCTGATAAGGCGGATGTCCGGAGTTCAAATCTCCGCGGGCCCACCACTAATTTTCGATTCAAAACTCGATGGTAAAATTCATTAATGAAATCATAGAACCCTTACATGGAGGGTATTGAGTTGGGTGTAACGGTTTTCAAATTTGAATTTCCAAGCAGTGTGGACGAATTTGTTGAAAAAGTCAATACTTGGGCGACTTCCACAGAAGAGGGGAAGCGATACCATACCACAGATAATGATGAAGACACAATTCTGAAGATTCAGAGGGGTAAAGGAGTTCTTACGGGTCCAATAGTGTTTGAGTTTAGAATTGGGTCTGCGATAGGTCCTTCAATAGATATACTAGTGCGAGGATATGTCCGTATGTTTGGTTTGAGTAGCTACAAACAAGACCTCCGATCTGATGCAATGCTTGGTGCTCTACCACGAAGGAATGGTTGGAAAGACATGCTCAAACTATTGGATTACGTTAGGGTTTCCAACTACGAATACATATTCCAATAGTGAAACTCCGAGAACATCAGTAGTTTTCGATTCTATGGCTTAATTTTCAGTATGACGATTGAGTTTATTACTGCTCAAGTTTCGCTAGAACTTATGAAATCACTAGTGACCTATTTCACACAGACAAATAATACCAAGATGATAGCTGATGCCATCTTTGAAACCCTCTCAGTTCAAGGTGAAGCAATCATCGACACAGTTAGAAGAGTAGATTTTGAATCCTTAAACAAGTATGATTTACTATTTGTAGGTGGTCCATGTCATGATAGTGATTTGGCACCGCCAGTGAAAGGATTTCTTGAGAAGTTACCGGATTCGCCCAAATTCAAACTAGCCGGATTTTTCACCCATTCAACCTACATGCGAGATAGCGACGGAAGAAATGGTGCACTCTATGACAAATGGGCAGGTCTATGCCACGTCACTTTTGAAAACACATGTAAAAACAAGAATATCGAATTATTGGGATATTTCAATTGCATGGGAAAAGCGAGTCCACCGATTGAAGGATTCATCAGACAAGAGATAATCACCGATGACGACGAATGGAACGAATATCTCCCTGCTCTTCGAAAGCATCCTGATTCGAATGATATTGAGAATGCCAAGAAGTTTGCTCTGGAAATCACTGAGAAATTATAGACTGATATTCCTCTCTTTCCTCATCGATCTCCCAACATACACAGCATAAATGAATAGCAAATTCATAGCTACTAGTATGCCTGGTAAAATGATTAGTAAAATGATTAGTATTGGGTCTACTTGAGAGATAGTAGGGGAACCATCTAGCATCATGATCATCAGTAGACCAACCATCCCTGTAAGCATTAAGGAAATAACTGAAATCAACACAAGAGTGCGAAAGCCTCCAGCTGCATTACATCGGAACGAACAGTATAGTCCTTTCTTACCACTCCAGAGAACGTTTATCCCAGATTTACCACACCACTCACATTTTTGTAGGAATTCATCATCTTCTGAAATTGACACGAAACTTATCCCTCTTTCATTGTTTAGAACTCGAGCGCTTATTTCTGTCTCCTATGCTTCTCGATAATTGAATTCTGCAAGTCTAGGACTTTAAATCGGAAAGGAAATACTCTGATTTGGGTCATGTTAATGAATCCAGTAATACTACAATCACCTCTTCAGAATTTTGCACAGCTTATTGGTGGATATTTTGTTGAGATCTGGGGCTTTCTGATTTTTCTAGGTCAGGTTTCAGGAGTCATTATTGTACTCATAGGGGCGATTCTTTGGTTCACAGAAGCAAACATCAAACGAGGTCGAGGTCTTGTGTTTGGTGGAATTCTGTTATCAATAATCATAGAGTATTTTGTCCTTTTTCCACCAGACTTTGTCGTAATATGACTGATGCACCTAAGTTACGATTTTAGAGCGTTTCTGACCTCTTTCTGAAGAGCTTCAATGGCATCAGGAGCGTTACATACACCGAATTGATCGTGATAATCTCGATATTCATCAGAATCAAGTATCTTCAGAACTTTATCTATTGCTTCAAGTTGATCTCGGGTGAAGTGCTGAATTGTAGAAGTAAGAGTCATGTCTGTCATAATATCAAGTGCGGGTATTGGAATATATTCTCGTCTTTTTTCTAGGTGCTTATTAGGTCTAAGTAGGACTAGATTCTGAAAGGCGCCACGAATCCAATACTGTTCCTTGATGAACGGTCCCTTATTTGACTTCTAATGTCTGTCTTGTCCGCATCCCGGCGGGTGGCGCCCCACTTTTCAAGCGCAGACAATCACGCTTTAATGCATCATCATCTTTTCCTCCCGATAGAGGAGATATCTCTTGACTGATAATCAAATTCCAATTGTGAAGAGCATTGCTGAAATTGATGATGTAATGGCCCGTGAACGTCTTGAAGGACTTGTGAAAGAACCTCACGTCCTTGGCGTAATGATATGGGGTAGTCGAGCAACTGGTTTTGGTGAACCCACAACTGATTGGGATGCACTGATCTACGTCACAGAGGAATACTATGATAGTCTTGAACTCAAAGATACAATTTGGCTGGAGTTCGATGAATCAGTTGAGCCCAAAAAATTAGTGATAGATTTCTCTCCAGTTTCTAATGCTTGGTTCAGACAGCAGATTGATTCACCTCTAGATATGGACCACTTTCCTTATGCTGAGGGTGTTGTAATTCATGATCCCTCAGGGAAATTGGAAGAGTGGCGTCAAAAACTTGCTAGATATCCGGAAGAAGAACATCTTGACAGGCTCAAAAATAAGTATGTCACATTACTTGGAGCTCTATATTATGCAGACATCAACAACCAACGCGGTTTCACGTACGATTCCAAATTGAACGCTTTCAGGACTGTCGTTGCCGCTGCTAACCTCTGGTTTTCCATGCAGAAACAATGGACGCCACCCCTGAAGTGGTGGACACCTCATGTGAAGAGTATGGGTATG
>JAUWOU010000112.1 GCA_030612005.1 Candidatus Thorarchaeota archaeon
TTGAGGAAACTGAAGAAGTTAGAGAATAGATATGGGACAGAGGAGGCATTCATGGCAATTCAAGAGGTGATGCAGAGAAAAAGACAGAGTGCAAGTTCAGTGACTTGAATAACTCAAAGTCTAGAAGTGCACTCATAGAAAGAGAGAAGGAGAAGCCTTTACTCAGGCCTCTCTAAATATACTATTTTTTCTTCTTTGTCTTCTTCTTTGGTTTCTTCTTTGGCTTAGAACCTCCAGAGCGCTTGCGCATGATCAGTGCACCAATAATTATCAAGGCAAGTACTGCGCCACCGATGATGAGTAAAGTGGTTGTATCAAGTGTGAATCCACCACCACCTGGAGTCATCATGTAAGTGATCTCATTCTGCCAGAGTTCAATCCGATCTTCATAAGTCGAGTCATCCTCATCAGTTCCGAAATTGTCAATTACAATTGAATTGAAGAGAGTCTGTTTATCATTGCTTACTACAATGGCAGCAGTATCAGCTTGAACAGATGCAGTGGTACCAGCAAGTGCAGTAAATCCATCACGGACTGTTACTGCATCACCATCATCAGAGAAGAGAACAATAGATGTGTAGTTATTCGCTCCATGATCATTTGGTTCTGAGAAAATAGGATGAGAATCATCCCAAACATACATTGATGGAGTTCCAGTAAGGGTGGAAGAATACTCCACGCCCAACTTTGACCATAGGGGATGTGTTGGAACATTATTCACGGCAAAGTATGTCATAAGTAACCTTCCACCATCATCTACGTATGCATATAATTCATCTAGTATTCCAGTTTCCTGTATTATGTTAACTGCATTGTAGATTACGAGCCCCCATGACTTAGAGTCAAGGAAGTCATCCAAATACTCACGTGTAGTGAATAATTGATATGAAAGCCCAAGATCATTCAGAGCCCAGTTAGGAGCATCGCCCCATCCTAGATAATCACTGTATAGAAGAATCTCGGCATCAGACGCAGACAACCAGTTCAACGTATTTAATGCAAAACGAACATTGTCATCCTGTGAAAGTTGCAAATTACAGAAGATGTTCATATCAGCAGAAAGGATGACTCTTCCATCACCAAACTCCTGACCTGCAACCACTGTATTTCCAGCATCAGTCCAAATTGGTACCGCAGTTCCAATTACACTTAGATAGTTGCGAAATCCCATGTATAGTGAACTACAACCTTCAAGTGTGACGTGAGTTTCAGGAGAAAGGGAAACATAGTTAATTACATCCGTAGTTCCCAAGCTCATATCTAAATTCTGGAGCATCATGTTGATGTACGTATTACCGGGACCACCACCTGAGAGACCAGTTCTATCACCTAAAACTAAGAGGTTTCCACCATCCTGCACCCATTGCTCTACAGCTAGATATTCCGCAGTTGTGTAGTTAATATCAGGCCAAACAATGACGAGTATATCATAGTTTGCTAGACGCTCATCTGTCAAATTTCCAGTTGAAGCGGGATATAATTTATCGAAGGTATATGAGTGATTTACTGCAATGTTCCTGAATTGATCGTAATTTTCTGCAAAATCGTAGATAGTGATGAACTCAAAATCCCAGACATCAACTGCCAAACGAGCCTTGTGAGTTAAATCATAAGCAATTCTCCCCTTTGGTCTTGGAGTGAGCCACTCAACAGAATCTACAATGATACTTTCAAAATCAGCTGGAATAGATGAACCGTCACCAGGTAGTTGTACAATACGACCACCACGGTGAGAAGTATCTACTGCGAAAGCAGTCAGAAGAGGACTGAAGGTTACATTTCTCAATAATATTGTAGTGTCAAACCAGATATCAAGATCGTCAAGGACATCAGCTGCAGTCAATGCCCAATTTTCAGCTCTTTCAGAAATTGTATCATTAATATGATGTTCTTTCATGGTAGGATGGCGTGATGACACATTCTGAGTATCAGATGGAAGATATAGCCAGTGGCTGACATATTTATCTGTAGTAAAGGATGGTTCGAGAATCCCCCCATACCAAAGATAACTCATGGCTCCATTGAAACTCATAAGACCTCCACCTCCAAGCCAGAATTCCTTCACAAGATTAGCGATACTGGGGCGAGGAACATTATTGACTAAAAGGAATACATCATAATCAGCTGTGATTAGTTCGTGATTAAGAATATCCTCCTCGGTAAGTAAATCAACTGAATGACCAGCTCCTTCAAGTAGAGTTGTAATCTCAGCGAGGTTATTTGTTAGGTTAACGGCTGCAGAAATTGCAGGTACTGTTAGATTGGCTTCATCATATATTGCTACTCTGGCATCTCGGGGCATCTGAGATGTTATTGCCAGAGATTCGGGTGTTGCATCAATGTTGACAAGAGCATTGCTCCCTCCAAAAACAAACACTGATGGAACGATAAGTAAACTTGTTAGAAATATAGCTACTATAAGTATCGGAGTGACGCGTTTCACATTCTCCACCTCCCGAATCATTGAAGCTCTTATTGTTATAAATACAATAGAAAAATTATCTGCTATTTGATTAAAGCGAGCTATGATGAGTTAATTGTAGACAGTTGCCTGGAACGAACCACATAACTTAAATATAGTTAAGTATTTACTCAGAGCAGATTCAATTGAGGTGCGATTATGGCAACAACCTTGAATGCTTCAACTAAAATTCTTGAACTGGCAAAAGAGTTCCCCTTCTTATTAGAGACGTTGGTTGAGATATCACCAAAACTAAAGAGATTACAAAACCCCATCCTGCAAAAGACCATTGGCAGACGCGCAACATTGACCGATGTTTCAAAATTGTCGAAAGTTCCATTGAACCGACTTTTCGTGTTGCTATCCGAATCAATCTCAGAAAACGCCAATGAAACCGTTATCATTGACAAGGAAGCCAAAGACCAAGACGGATGGCAAGAAGAACTTGATAGAAGACAGAGGAAGTTGAAAGATCTAGTTTTAGGATTGCACGCAGGCGAAGAACTGGAAGGTTTACAATCGGATTTCAAGGAGATTCTTGTAGATGTCAGTGCTACGGAGGTTGCGGACATGGAGCAGTCGCTCATCACTTCTGGTGAACTCACGGCAAAACAAGTGACTGCACTTTGTGATCTGCATGTACAGGTCTTCAAGGAATCTTTGGATGTGCAGCAAACACCTCAAGCAACACCAGGACATCCAATACATACCTACATGAACGAGAACAAAGAAGCTCAGAGGTTGATTGATCTTCTCAAACAAAACCCAGATGATGATAGTACAATTGAAGAATTGAAGAAGATACTTACTCATTACACCAGACTTCAGAATCAACTCTTTCCTTTACTTGAGAAGGCAGATATCTCAGGTCCATCTACCGTAATGTGGGCGAAGCAAGATGAAATCCGTGAAATGATTAAGAATCTGAATAAATCAAATCTCGACGAACTACTTTCTGCTATTGAAGAAATGATCTACAAAGAGGAGAACATTCTATTTCCAATGTCACTCGAAAACTTGTCTGAATATGATTGGGTCAAGGTCCGTGTTGGAGAAGAAGAAATCGGATTTGCATGGATAACTCCAGGAACAGATTGGAAACCAATCACACCAATCGATATTCATCAGGTCGACCAAGAACCTGAGTCTCCTAAAATCAATTTGAATACTGGAAACCTAACACTGAAAGAAATTGATCTACTTCTTAGACACCTGCCTCTCGATATTTCATTCGTTGGAGTGGATGAAGAAGTCAAGTATTATTCAGCCACCGATGACCGAATTTTTCCGAGAAGTCCTGCAGTGATTGGTAGAAGTGTTATAACCTGTCATCCTAGCAATAGCTACGACAAGGTCAAGAAGATTCTGACCTACTTCAAGGAAGGAAAGAAAGACAAAGCTGTCTTCTGGATTAAAATGAATGAGCGTCTTCTACTCATAAGCTACTTTGCAGTAAGGGACGATAATGGAGAATTCATAGGAACCCTTGAAGCATCACAGGATGTTACTGACATTAAGAGCCTTGAGGGTGAAAGACGCCTTCAGGGTTGGTAACAGCTACTTTTTGTTATCGGTGTTTATATAGTCCAGATTGAACAGTAAGGTGTAGAGTTAATCCAGGACGAGAATCAAGTCCATGAAGCGACTCTGCAGTCGCCATGAGTTGCACGGAGACACAAAACGCTTGTTGGAGAGACCGTAAGACTTTCCAGTCCCTCGGGACCAGCAAAGCCGCCTCGATGAAGCAGGAACCGAATATCGATTATGGACTGATATCCAAGATTGCATAAATTTCGGACAACGGTGAAAGAAGACTCCTTGATTGGGAATGAATTCGGGAAAAAAAGTGTGAGGGGTACTAGTACCCCTTCATTAATTCTAGAGATACCATCTAGTGAGGTCCTGTCCATCCTTCATGTTCGAGCCAGAAGTAGAACCACATAAATGGAAAGGCACAAATATCATCAACCGACCTTTCAAAGATTCTCACCAATATATAAGATAAATTACATCCATTGATCTTAATTTCATTAGCACTAACAGCGTTGGTAGAGGATAATGACTAATTGGATTGCAATCTTTGTTGTTGAACTAGCGGTAATTGCATTCATGATTTGGATCGTATGGTCGGTCGCCATAGGTGCGCCCTGGGTACCCACATCCAAGTCTAAAGTTCTAACCATGCTTAAGTTTGCAAATGTGGGAGAGGGAGACACACTATACGATTTAGGTTCAGGCGATGGACGAATTATTATCATGGCCGCAAAAGAATTTGGTGCAAAGGCGGTAGGAATTGAAGCAGATCCTATCAGGCAGATGTGGTCCAGATTAATGATACGTCGTCACAAACTGAGAGATCATGTGAAGGTATTACGGGGCAATTTCTTCAATTTCGATATTGGAGATGCTTCAGTTGTGACATTGTACTTGGGAGTGAGTGCAAATAACAAACTCCGAGAGAAGCTGTTCAAAGAATTGAAGCCGGGCACTCGTATTGTATCACATCACTTCCTTCTCAGAGATTGGGAAATAGCTGAACATGATGAGAAAGCGGACCTCTATCTATATGTGATTTAACTCGCCCCTCTTCTAAAATTAAGTGTCTTTATATCTCCGAAATGCATCGGTGCATAATCAAACAAATTGCTTGAGGAGAAATTTCGCGATGTCTAAGAAGGGAAAAAGAAAGACAAAGAGACCTACAGCATTGATTCTTTTGATTGTAATTCTCGCGGCTACAAATATCGCAACGTTTGCATATTTCACTGTGTTTGATACTTCGGTACCACTTGAAGATGTACCGATGAGTATTGCTGATTTGATGGGAGATAATAGTTCTCTCGGAAAGACGGTATCAGTTTTAGGATACTACATTTACGCAGCAGGTTACCACTTGCTTGTGTCAAATCCAGCTTCGTTCTTCAATAACTCATTAGATAGGATGAATCATGTCGTAATAACAGGAGAAGTTCCAGCAGCTCTTGGAGAACATGCAGGATTCCAAATTTGTGTAAAAGGAACGTTAGAAGTTTTCAATCCTGATGATGGTACTAGTGGTTTGTTTTTTGATTCATTTTTTGACGTTGAAACAGAGATCTCCTTTCCAGGTATCTATAGGGAGGTTTTGCTAGATCCAGCACCTTTGTTATTGGAATACCCAGATGATTTCTTCATCCCTATTGATCTACATGAGGAAAAATATGCAATCCTATACAGCGGAGGAGCGGATGAAACAAATGCATACTACAGATACTGGAACGACATTATTTACATGCATTTTATTTTGGAGATGCATGGATACGACCCCGATAACATCTATGTTGTGTACAAAGATGGAGTTTCTGAAGATGGGATGACAGGTGTCGATTATCCAGCAACTCATGCTTCGATGGATACGCTCTTTGGAATCCTTGAAGAGGAGATGGGAGGTCGAGACACTCTTTTCTTCTACACAACTAATCATGGGAATTATGATGGTATTATTACTTGGGTGCCAATGGACAGCAATATTGCACTCAGCCATACAGAAGTGTCGGACTGGCTTGATTCTATAACATGCAACAACATGATCATTGTGATGGAACAATGTGTAAGTGGTGCATATATCTCACATCTAAGTGCTCCAAATAGAGTCATCATGACTGCTTGTAAAGACGATGAGGGATCAGGTCCTTGTGATACTGAAGGAGCTTGGGACGAGTTCGTTTATCATTTCATGTGTGCACTAGTAAGCTTCTCATTTCACGACCCCTTACTGACTGTAAATGCAGATTATTTCGTTCCGTATGGTCAAATTTCAATGAAAGAAGCCTTCATCTATGCAGCTGTTCATGATAGCAGAAGTGAAACACTGTGGTATAATGACAATGGAGATGGAATTGGATACAACGTTGGACTGGTATTTTATACGCTATCAGGTTCCTATGGAGAAGGAGTGTACCTGTAATTATCTGACCGAACATGAGGACAAAGAGATTAAGGCTCTCTCCCTTATGCTTGGTCAACTAATAAGCTTGGGTGAAAAGAAATGACAGAGAAGAAACCATTTCGTTTCGGCGTATTAAGTTCCAATGCCATATCAGGTCAAGAATGGATGGAGAAAGCCAAGAGAGTAGAGGAGTTAGGCTACTCCACTCTTTTAGTATCAGATCATTTTGTTGAGCAAATTTCTGTAACACCTGCACTCACAGCTGCAGCAATTTCTACCAAGAAGCTCCGTGTAGGCAGCATAGTTAGTTGCAATGACTTTCGTCATCCAATATTACTAGCGAAAGAGGCAGCTACGATTGACCTACTATCCAATGGACGGTTCGAGCTTGGAATGGGCGCAGGTTGGATGAAGAATGAGTATGACGCACTCGGAATTCCATTTGACAGAGCTGGCGTGAGAGTAAGTCGATTTGAGGAAGCACTCCAAATAGTGCTTCAGTATTTCGGTGATAATCCTGTGGATTTCTCAGGAAAACATTACACAGTCAAGGGAAATGGAGGACTTGACAAGATACCTAGACCGATACAGAAACCTAGACCTCCAATTCTTGTAGGAGGGGGAGGTAAACGACTACTTTCCATTGCCGCGTTGTTTGCAGACATAATCGGAATAGCAATCAAAACGAGGGCAGATGGAACAGGACCAGATTTTACTGATATGGCCATATCGCTCAAACAAAAGATTGATTGGATCCAAGCAGCAGCTGGTGAGAGGTTCGATGAGATTGAACTGAATGTTCTTGCTGTAACTGCTGTTGTTTCCGACGACGCAGAAAGTGTTGCTGAACAATGGGCAAAACGACTATCTGCTCCTACAGAAGCTATATCGGATTCTCCTTACTTCCTATTTGGTGATGAAGAGCAAATTGTGGAGAAACTTCAGTCATTTCGAGAGAGATATGGACTGTCTTATTTTGCTATCAGAGAACCATTCTTTGAAACATTCGCACCAATAGTAAAACGATTGACTGGTAAGTAGAAAAAGAGCAGCCGGTCAACCTGAAAGACCGGCTGTAAAATCCAAATTATTCTCCAACGGTCAAACTATGCGAAAATGAATCCGCCCCCACCATCGCCACCAGTTGATGGTGTACCATCAAAGCGTCATAGTACTTGCTCGATTTGAAACCTTTGCCTACGCTTCAGAGGAATTCTGGGTAGTCTACGATGAGCTGGTTGTCTTACTGGACCATGGAACCCAGGTTGCACTTCTTGATGCGGTTGAAGATGTGGTTGATGAATTCAAAGAAAGTATGAAAAAACTCAAGGGCCGAGTACCTTCTGGATATTGGAAGTAGATTTTGACGTCCATACAATTCCATGACCATGGAGAATGAGGATCAAATTCCACTGCTCGTTTACTGGCCTCAACGGATTCCTCAAGTCTGCCAACACTTCTAAGAGCACATCCATAGTATGTCCATGCCTCTCCAGATTCGGTATCAATTTCAACTACTCTTCGAAAAGCATCGATAGCTTCCCCAATTCTACCAAGAGAACAAGAATAACCATGACTTAATAGGAATTCAAGAAAAGGCAATACCGATACAAATGTCGTTATGTGAATATCATGGCACTCCACTGGTCCAGAGAGATGTGGAAGCTTTGCTTGCCCTTGAAGAACAAATTGGCATACCCATCCCATTTCTATCAGAAGTCGAGTGGAATTCATTTGGTTTTTGTAGTGTGGACAATCACATTACTGAACTGGGATTGCCGGAGCAGGAATTGTCCTCCCTTCCAGATTCTATTGGGAATCTCAAAAATCTGAAGTCCATATATTTGGATGGGAATCATTTAGAAACCCTCCCGGAAACTACTGGTAACCTTACTTCCCTTCAGGAATTGCATCTAAATGGAAACAGACTGACCTCATTACCAGAAACTATTGGAAACCTTACATCCCTTCAAGAACTGTATTTGTATTACAATGAATTGTCCTCGTTGCCAGAAAGTACCATCAATCTTCAGAAACTTGAGAAACTCCATCTATTCATGAACAAATTCACTACTTTCCCCGAGATACTAACAAGAATAACGGGGTTGAAATTATTGAGCATTGATAGCAATGAATTATCTGCTTTCCCTGAGAGTATTGGCAATCTGATAAATCTTGAAGAGCTTACTTGCTGTGGTAACAAATTAACAGGACTTCCCGATAGCTTTGGAGATCTAGTAGCCCTAAAGGAACTACTTCTACGAGATAATAGAATAGAATATCTTCCTGAAACATTCGGAAATCTACAGTCACTTGAGAACCTAAATCTGGGATTAAATCAACTAACCACACTCCCCAAAAGCATAGGCAATTTGGCATCTCTTAGAATATTGAATTTACATAATAATAGACTTACATCCCTTCCAGAATCTCTTGGAAATCTCAGGAGTTTGGAAGGAATCGATTTGTGTGATAACGAATTAGATGCACTTCCGGACAGTTTTGAGAATCTACTTTCACTTGAACAATTACATTTGATGAACAATAGTTTCAGTACTTTTCCTGAACGAATCACCAAGATGATCTGGCTAAAAAAACTAGATCTCTCGCATAATGATCTAACTAGTCTTCCTGAATCTATCAGTAATCTGATTGCACTTACAGACTTCTATGTAATGAATAATGAATTGAAAATGCTTCCTTTATCCATTGGTGAACTTGGTAATCTTGAAGTTCTCCATTTGTATGGCAACAAAATCCGTTCATTACCAGATACACTAACGAAAATGTATAGACTTAGGAGTTTGAATTTGGCATTTAATGGAATATCAACTATACCTGACATAGTATTTCAGATGGTTTCATTGAAAACATTGGATTTAACGGGAAACAGTATTTCTAATTTACCCGCGGAGATTAGTGATCTTAAATCCCTCGAACTTTTGCGCATTAACGCGAACGCCTTAGAATCTCTCCCAATTACAATTGGGAACTTGCCATCTCTCGTTTCTTTGTTTGTACCGAAGAACAAATTGAAAGCAATTCCAGAAAACCTAGGGAATCTTGAAGCACTAAACGAACTGGATTTGTCAGAAAATGAGTTGGAAACGCTCCCTGAAAGTCTAGGAAACCTGGGTTCTCTTCAAGTATTAAATTTGCAAGGCAATTCACTGAAATCTTTTCCAGAAATAATAGTGAAGATGAAATCGCTACTTGGGCTTGATATTAGTGAAAATTGTATGACCACACTTCCACCTACAATTGGAGAATTGACATCTCTAAATACATTAATTCTGAAGAAAAATTCCTTTGAGCCTTTTCCAGAGAAAGTGGAACAATATCTTAAAACCATGGAAACTAGTGGATGCTTTATCGATAGATGATGTTGTTCATATTGACTCTCACTACCTGATGAATAAGTCGGTGACAAAGTTTCATAAACCTCTATAGACATTTACTAGTATCCCTCGCAAAAGCGAAGACTTTTACTAGTATTTGTCTATAGGGGGTTAGGTTAGCTGCGGAAACCTATGGCAGGTAGAGGAAACACTGCTACCTTTAGGGATAGGTTAGAGATGAGTACGACTTGGTTTATTGCAAAGGAGTACCTGAAGAGGTTAGAGATCGATTTCGAAGAACATGGTCGTAAGACCTTCAGTGTTCAGCCGCATCGGCACACTGAAACTAATGTAATTGAGGTCTTTCCAGGAAAGAATTGGATCACTCTCACAACGCGCCTCATGGATATGACCAAATTACCAGCTAAAGCAAGGAAGACTGCCTACGAAACACTTCTGAAAGCAAATGCTACTTTGGTTGAAGTGAACTTCGGAGTAGATAAGAAGAATTGTTTGATGATCCGCAATACGATTCCTGTAACCGGAATTTCCTATGATATCTTCAACTGCACATATGAAGCTCATCTTTCTGGAATCAAATTCTTCTTTGATAAACTCCATCCGCAAATGACAGATGAATAATCAGAGATACACACCTGATTTTGGAATTTGATTTTAAAAAAAGAATAGAAGTGGGCACTAGGCCCACTCAAGATGTTCGTTATGTAATGTTCATCCTCCAGCCTTACCTATCAATCCCTTTCGAGAGAGAATCACTATAATGATTATGACAGCGCATGCCGCACCCACTCCGATTCCTAGTATCAGAGAGAGCCGTCCACGTGTCATACTTGGGAAACTGTGTCAAGAATCGCTCAACATGTCCGTCGAAAACAGGCATGTCGCTTGCCAGTTTCTTGGCTGATCGTTTGCACGACCCGAAGCGAATGACGGAGTTGGTTTCGTCGAGCGCCA
>JAUWOU010000018.1 GCA_030612005.1 Candidatus Thorarchaeota archaeon
TTGAGGAAACTGAAGAAGTTAGAGAATAGATATGGGACAGAGGAGGCATTCATGGCAATTCAAGAGGTGATGCAGAGAAAAAGACAGAGTGCAAGTTCAGTGACTTGAATAACTCAAAGTCTAGAAGTGCACTCATAGAAAAGAGTAAGAGGAGGATTGTCCTCCTCTGAGTTCCTTAGTTCTTGACTATTGCAATTATTCTGTAGACATCTCCAACCTTCTGAAGTGTGGCTGTGAAGCTATCGCCTACACCAATCTCTAGCAATAGAGTATACCAGTCAGTCAGATTCATCCAAGCACGTGCTCCCTCAATGTGGGGGTATGTTGCATTATTTGTTCCAAGGATGACATGTTGCTGTGAATCAACAGTGTCGAAAGCGATGCTGTCAACTGTAGCAGTCATGTTGAATGTATCCGTAGGTTCTTCTTCCACAACTCCTCCTAGAAGTTCAACATAATCACTTCTGACCTCAAAGACAAGTTTTTCTCCTGAGAGAGTTCCTCCTAGAGGTAACCAGACGAATCGATCTACGTTTGATGCATCCACAAGACCCAGTGCATGAAGTCTCATGTTATTGGCAACGTATTCTTCGAGGTCTGAATCCCAATAGGCGTCTGTCCAATAAATTGGTGTATACCATGTCCACTTCGTTTCTGTTGGAGATATCTCTACTGGATAAAGAAGTGGCATTGATGCAAAATAGAAACCGCTTGCAGGATCAACAATACTTCCCAAGACTGCTGCGGCTGCTGTTTCTCCACTCACAAAGTTTTGACTACTGAGATCATGGTAATACACCTCTGTTTGAGTTGCTCGGAATACTCCTGCAAGAGTATTGGCAGATGCATCAACTGGGTGAACCGCTATGAAAGCTTCAACCATTCCCGAGTCCGGATTGATAATGTATCGTGTATCCTCATGAATTTCCAATCTATCATTTGAAGGAGCAATAACCCAGAGGAATCCTCCTGCAAAGAGATCAAACCCTTCTCCGCGACGGTAACTTCCCCATCGGGAAATCTGTCTTTCAAGCCACTCTTCTGCGTATGCTTGAGTTATCCAATCTGGCGTTTCCTCAATGGTTGCATACTGGAAGACTGTACCATTCTCTGCATAGACAATGGGTCCGATGGCTCGCTCAACAAAGTCAAGTCCAAGAGGTGTTCTTGTCTGTACGTAGACCAAGTCCCCAGACGGAGTCCAAGTTGGATAAGCATATTGATAGGATGCAGTCATGTCATTCAGATAGTTTCCAAACTGGATGTTTTTGTCCCAGAAGAGACCTTCTCCTACTGGGATTGTAGTTGAGTTGATTAGATGTGGTATAACAGATTGAGGGTCATTTGCATCAACTACGATGAAACCTTTGACATAGTTTTCAGCAAGAACATTCGTAGATATTATCGTACAAACCCACACTAACGTCCCATTATTAGTCGTGATATGTGCCGCGGTCACTATCGTATTTGAACCAAAGGGTGAAAGATGTTGGCTAGCAACATACTTTGCATATTCTTCTGTGACAAGTCTGACCATTCGATCAGGTATCGGATTTGCAAAGAGGGGATCATCAGTTTCAGTGATCATTGCATCAAAATACTCCGCATTAGAAACATCTGCAGTCCAGCTGATCACGCCGGAGAATGCAGGTATTAGAATGATTATTATCACTCCGATGCACGTGAACGGAACTCGTATTCCCTCAAGCATTTGTTCGAAATCTCCGCCAGGGCGGAATCCACTAGTTACCATCATTATTATCCCTAGGCTCATTACCAGGCTTAGGAGTGCCCACGGTAATGTCATCGCGGATAACAGGCAAATGATGGCCCAAGCAACAGTGCCCCATACTAAACGGAAGGGCAACCATTTGAGCAAATGATTAAATTTCAAATATTCGGATGAAAATGGTATCGGAATTGCATGTGCAATTAACGATATCAAGAGAAATGTAAATACATTCATCTAAAGTCCTCACATTGATGATTTCTATTGCAGGCTATGCTTAGAGCCTTTTAGTGTTTTCCGACACTCTGTTTATACCAAGCCACAGCTCCACCCTCTTTCAGTAGGTTAAGCATTCTCGTGGGAAGGGATTTTCCATGAAGGACATCTCCACTGCTACGAACTGATAGAGTTCCTTCGCAAATGTCCACAGTGACTGTTTCACCATCTGAAACAAGCTTTGCAACATTCGGAATGATAAGTAATGGAAGTCCGACATTGAACCCATTGCGATAGAAAATTCGTGCAAAAGATTCGGCCACTACACATCTAATACCTGATTGCAGTATAACTTTCGGAGCTTCCTCTCGTGAGGATCCTCCCCCAAAATTTCGGCCGGCAATCACTATGTCATTCTTCTTTACTTTTGATGTGAATACGGGTCTTGGAATCTCAAAGGTATGCTTCGCCATTTCTGCATAGTCAAGAAGGGTAAGATACTGTCCTTGAATGATCTGGTCGGTGTCAACATCGTTACCAAAGACCCAAGCTCTTCCAGTTACAGGTTTCAATTCTTTGGTCAATACTTACACACTCCTTGGGTCTGTGATTGCTCCCTTCAATGCACTAGCTGCAACAGTTGCAGGTGATGCAAGATATATTCTGGAGTTTTGGTGTCCCATTCTTCCTTTGAAATTGCGATTAGTACTAGAAATACAAACTTCTCCTGCTCCAAGGACTCCTAAGTGTCCTCCAACGCATGCTCCGCAGGTTGAATTCGTAACTATACCTCCCGCGTCCATGAAAATCTTGAGCAGACCCCTTTCCAACGCCATCATCCATGTATGTTTGCTAGCTGGAGTAACAATTAGCCTAACTCCCTCTCGTATTTTCTTACCCTTCAAAATCTTCGCGGCTATCTCCAGGTCCCCAATTCTTCCATTCGTACATGATCCGATGAACGCTTGGTCTATTGGAACTCCACTTACCTCTCGGACAGCTTTACCATTTGTCGGGTTGTCTGGTATTGCTACCATTGGACCTAGTGGTTCGTTCTTGATATCGTAAGTTCGAGAATCAATGTATTCTGCGTCATTGTCTGGAAGAGTTGGTTTCCATTTCTTTGATGGTGCGAGTGTTTCCATCCATTTATTCACATGACCATTAACAGTCATTGGCGAACACTTGGCACCTGCCTCAACAGACATGTTGCATATGGTCATTCTCTCTCCTACTTTCATTGTGTCGATGGTATCTCCATGAAATTCCATTGACTGATAGTTTGCCCCATCCGGGCCAAGATCTGAGATGATTTTCAGTATGAGGTCCTTGCTCATCACCATATCTTGGAACTCCCCAGTTACTTCGATTTTAATTGACTCGGGAACCCTGAACCAGCAAGAACCTGTAGCGAGGATCAATGCTGAATCCGTTGCTGCTAATCCTGTAGAAAATGCATTGAATGCTCCATAAGTTGTTGAGTGTGAATCACTACCAATTACGATTTCTCCAGGTACAATGAGACCCTTCTCTGGTAGAACGTGATGAGATATTCCGCAATCTACATCACAGAAATGAGTGATACCCTGGTCTTTTACGAAGTTACGATTTCTTCTGTGAATTTCAGCACTATTGATATCTGAAGCTGGAGCCCAGTGATCATTGACTACCACTATTCGTTCTGGATCCCAGACCTTCTGGAATTCCATCTCTTCAAGGACACCTAGGATTCTTGAACCAAGAACTTCATGAACCATTAACAAGTCCACATTTGCTTCTACTATATCCCCTGCAGTTGCCTTACCATCATTAGTATGGCTCGCAAGCAATTTTTCAGCTAGAGTGTAGCCCATCCCCTCACTTTCCTGATTTTATTGTTTTCATCTTATTGATGATTGCCGTCGTCACATCCTCTGTGGAGCTAGGTTTGACATCGCTCCATTGACCAACACACAGGTCTTTTGTCCGGATTTTTCCATCCTTTAGAACCGATGCAACTGACTCATTAACTATGTCTGCTGCAAATTTGATATTTTTATCTTCATGTTTGGTGCCTAACCAATCGAGCATCATTCCCATAGCAAGAATCGCTGCTACAGGGTTAGCAACATTCAGACCATAGTATTTTGGTGCAGAACCATGGACAGGTTCGAATACTCCATGTTTTTCACCAATGCTTCCAGCTGGAGCCACACCAAGACCGCCTTGAATTGCCGCGCCCAGATCTGTAATGATGTCTCCAAATGCATTTGGTGCAACTACAAGATTGTAATATTCTGGTTTTCTGATGGCCCATTGGGTCCATGCATCAACATACGCATAGTCCCTCTCAATATCAGGGAAGTCTTCTCCAACTTTGTTGAATGATTTTCTAAACAATTGACAGCCTGGAAGTAGATTGCTTTTATCCACACATGTGACCCTTTGTTTACCATCGATAGGTGCACCTGAACTGAGTTTAGCAAGTTCATATGCATATCTTGCTACTCTTTCTGACCCTTTTCGAGTTATGACCCTTTTATCAATTACAATTTCCGAAGAATTCTCGCCATCTGAATTATCGTGGGTTTGAGCATAGAGCCCTTCAGTATTTTCTCTTATTATTATCATATTGATATCATCGGGAGTCTTTTCCTTAATTGGCGACCATACACCATCAAGGAGATTCACCGGGCGTACATTGGCATACAGCTCGAGTTCTATTCTTAGTCCGATTACAACACTGTAACCAGCAAGATGGCCATTTGGTAGTCTGACGCTTTTTCCTCGTTCATCATTTGCTCCGATTGCGCCAAGAAGTATTGCATCAGCTTCATTCTTTGTGAATTCTTCTGCCTCAACTGACCATTCCCTGCCTTCACGGAGATAGTATTCTCCACCACATTCGAATTCATGCAATTCTGTTTGGAAACCACCTACTTGCTTCTGTACTTCATCAAGTACTCTTACAGCTTCCGGCACCACATCACGGCCAATGCCATCACCAGGTAGTACAGAAATTTTGTAGGTCCGAGGCACTTCGAATCACCTAATAGCTCCCTAACCATCCTAGATTCTTACCTGTATCATCTAGAATATCCACTCTTGTATCTATCCTTTCTCCATCAGCATATCGAACAATACACCGAATAGTGAATGGTCTTTTGCATTTTGTACATTCAACTAGCCAGTCCTCCGTGATCTCGTCAACTCCTTTTTCAGATGGAGCCTTTTTGTCTTGATTCATCTCAAGAAGGCGTAATTCCTTTCCATCACACTCATACGTACACTCTAACAGAGGTAAGGGTTCCATTCCTCGTCGACCCAAAGCGACATACACATGTTCTGGTAGTCCATCTAGAAACTTTTCACCAGTCAATACAAAACACCAATGGGAGTTTAACACCAGTACGAATAAATGAGTTGGTTGAGCATTAATTGACATGCGATTGGTCACATATTCCAGGATGGGCGTACCATCTATTGGTGTTGAACTAGATTCAGGGATCCTGGATATCCCAGATGCAGCATCATACTTTGGTCGCAAATATCATGTTAGAGGTCAAAACTTCCCTACAACAATGATGGATTTGCTGCAGTGGGAATCCGGTATTGAGGTTGTACGTCAAATTGTGACTCGATATGAACAAACTCCCGTTGACGAACGGATGATGGCTTATCCTCTTGATACAGTTATTCTTGAGGCGCCTGTATTGCGTCCTGGTAAGATTATCGCTTTGGGGAAGAACTACTTGGGGCACATCAAAGAAACAGGTTCCGATACACCCGAGTTTCCAATAATATTTGCCAAGTTTCCTTCTTGTGTCATTGGCCCAAATGATTCAATTCCAATGCCAAAGATTTCTGACAAGATTGATTGGGAAGTAGAATTAGCAATTGTGATTGGCAAGACGTGCAAGGATGTAAGTGAAAGCAAAGCATTGGAATACATCGCAGGATATACAATAGTCAATGATGTAACAGCAAGAGACCTACAACGTGGAGATGGGCAATGGATACGGGGTAAGTCACTTGATAGCTTTTGTCCCATGGGTCCCTGCATTGTTACACAAGACGAGCTTGGAGATGCTCAGGGACTGAAAATGCATACCAAGATCAATGATGAAATGAAACAAGATTCATCCACTTCCAATATGATGTTCAATGTACCTCAGATTCTAGCTCACCTTTCTAAGGCCTTTACTCTGGAACCGGGCGATGTGATTGCCACTGGAACACCCTCAGGTGTTGGATTTGTTCGTGACCCACCGGAGTTCCTCAAAGCTGGTGATACGATAGAACAATATATCGAAAAAATCGGCTACCTTCGCAACTCTGTAGAAAAACCGAAGTAGGTATCAAGAATCTATTCTGATTCGGGGAGTTTTGATGCTCTTTCTTGTGCATCTTCAGCTTCACCATATTCGAAGAGTTTCTTATGGGCACTAGCAAGCATCTCCCATACTTCTCTATCCTTTGGTTTAATCGAAAGATATGAATTACAGAACTTCTTGACATTTACCCAATCATCCGTCTGCTCGTAACATCGTGCAGAATAGTACAGAGCTCTTTTATGATCCATCTTTGGTCCTGCTAGTTCTGTGAAGATGAGAAGTGCATTCTCCCATTCTTCATTCTTATAGTGCTCCATTCCCTCTTCAAATCTAATTTCCATTTCTCCATACTCTGGCATTTTAGAGGCTACTGACCCTAACATGATAGCTGATGCACAGCAAACAATCACAGTTGCTATAAGAATAGAAACTCCCATGACCATTACTCCATCAAAAGGGAGAATTCCTTGAACACTTAACCAAGCTATGATGATTCCACCAAACACGATAGCAATAGCTGCTATCCCGATATATTTTGGTCGAATGTTAATACCATCGCCTGTATCATCTGGAGGAACCATACCAGGCATCATAATATCGCAGGTATATCGGTTCCTTTTAGGTCTAATGAATCCATCAATCTTTTTTCCTAGATTCGCCACGGATTCTCTTTAGGTGTGCTTCTTCATCCTTTTTGGAGGCTAACCTATCTCTTGACACATTAATCCACTGACTGATGAGATTGTTGAGATCCGAATTCAGTTGTAAAGCAACTTCTGCGTATGCAATAGCTCTCTCATCTTGCTCCTCAATGAAATGTGCGTTTGCTTTGTTGTAGAATGCCTCAGCATAGTCTGGTTTGAGGGCTACTGCACGTGTGTAAGCCTCGATTGCTTGTGGTCCATCTGCAAGTCTTGAGAAGCAGTTTCCAAGATTATTCCAGGCCTCTGCATCATCTGGATTTAGCTCAAGGGCTTTTTCATAACATTCCTTTGCTTTTTCAAAATCCTTGTCTTCATAGAGGACACTACCTTTGTTAAACCAGATTTCGAAGATGCTGTTGTCAATAGCTAATGCTTCATCGTAAGCTTTGACTGCCTCTTCTAGTTCGTTGGTTTCTGTAAGGGCGTATCCTAGATTGTACCATCCTTCTATTGACTCAGGACTACTCTGTAAAAATGAACGGAGCTCATCTATTGCCTCGCTGAAGAGTCCATCATCAATGAAACTTACAGCTTTTTCGATTGCAGCGTTATTCCTATTTGTCACTGTTACCAGGTTGTTATCCCACGAAATCCCGAATAAGCATTATTATTTGTCACTTTTACCGGGTTGTCTTCTCACGAAATCCCGAATAAGCCTAACCTAAATCTTACAATATGGGTGAGTGCACTTCAACTGTAAGAAATTTCTATGTTCCACCCTTCTCCTGCCAGTGTCACCACCTCTTCGTAATTCAAGGAATTACAAAAATTAGCAAGAGCTTTGTTAACGTTCATCGGGATGAGATCCCTCCTGAAGACCTGGCTTCTTTCTTCTGCTTTATTGTTGGAGCATCACTTCCAGCAACAGAGAGCGTTTCCACAGTATTTACCACGGCGGAGTCATTATCACTCATCTTAGATTTGTCATCAAAACTAAGAAGGTCCGGTTGGACAAAGTGAACAGCCGCGGACTCTCCAGAACCTGATATGAGTTCCTTTTTGGAGAGTAAAGACTTCCCTTTGGAAGAAGCAATCTTCTTTCGGGCTTTCAGCCGCGTACGTCGATTAGTTGTTCCTCGAACAACTGACCTAGTCCACATACCTAGTCCTTTCATAATATTCTAAGCTGATGTGAGTATATGAACTCGTACAATTTCTTTTGTATGGACTTCTAACTTTGCATTCCTCAATGGCTGATTATTTGGGCTTCCTTGTCAAGGTCCTTGCAACAATTGTTAGGACCGGACCTAGAATTGCAGCAGAAGTTGATATCAGATTCGCTATCTCAGAGAATGCTGCCATACCCATTGCCATATACATATTGTAGGTGAGCATGATTAAACCGAATATTCCCATTCCTGCTGAAATGCCGATGATGAACTTTCCAGTCCCAACACGATTGGTCGTTATTAGATATCCACCAATAATTACTGCGAATCCTCCCAAGCTTGCTACATTCTGTAGAATAACCAGTATCCAGAGCATGATATCCTCATAACCAGGAGCGATAGTTGCAGCATAGGTAATCAGGCTATCCAAGAATCCAATGCTGCCTGCTATACCTGCATAAATCATTAGGGCACCACCAATTATGCATAGAATGAATGGAATTTTATTTCTCATTTAATCACCATAAATTTCTGTACGTATACGGGTATAATTCTGTTTTGTAAATACAGGTCATTGCAGTATAGATTGGTTACGAGCAGTTCTTTTTTCAAATTGTGATATGTTGGGAAATCCTGATTCTCTCAATAATTGAATTACCCTCGCGATGCCAGTACCAACATCCTGTGGTCTATGCGCATCTGACCCTGTCGTGATAATAGACACTCCTTTATCTTTGAGTGCGTTGATAATTTCCACCTCAGGCATTGGTTGAGTTTGCCCTTTTCTCAGAGGAGACGTGTTCACTTCAAAACCAACATTGTGCCGTTTCATCGTGTTCACAAGTTCAGCAATATAGGGTTTCCAAATCTCTCTTACTCCATCACCATAGTAGGACTGGCCATATCTTCTGTAGAGATCAATGTGAGCAATTATATCGAAGAGGTCTGATTCGACCGCCTCCATAATATGTGTGTAATATTTTTTTCCAAGCTCCTCCATGGAGTATTTCTTGAAGGCATTCTCAGCTCTACCTTCTGCTGTTATTGCTATATGGTCGATGAGGTGCACAGATCCCAGTATGATATCAAAATCAGTGGAGTAGAAACGCTCAGGTAATGATCCATCAATATCCTGAATATAGTCCACTTCCACACCAAGTCGTACTCTGAGACCTCTCCCCTTGTATTCATCATCTGCAGATTTTATACTTGCTTCGTAATCCTCTAACCAAACACTTGAACGAGTATCCACTCTCTTCCCTTTGACATTGACAAAACAATCATCACCCTCACTATCCGTATCAAGATGAGTGGTAAATGCGATTTCTTGCAAACCTCTTTCAAGAGCTATTTCGCAGAATTGCTCAATGCTTCCTTCTGCATCAATCGAGTAGTTGGGATGAACGTGGTAATCGAACATTGCTCTTCACATACACTTTGCGAATTTCAGCCTACCTATAGATGAATAAACGCTTACTTCAATTCTGCATCAATGGTTACTATCTTGGATAGATTCGTTCCCTCAGTATTAGTGTCTTTCAGGAATAGGGCGACAACTGTTGCAAGAAGTGTAGTTATTACTAGAAAGAGTATTGATGAGGATAATCCAAAGTTATCAGCAATGATTCCAAAGATGATAGGTGACAAAGCTCCTGGGATTGCTCCGAATGAAAAGAGAATTCCAAAGGCTAGACCTGTCGAATGACGAGGACATACTTCTGTTTGATACGCAACATTGGGTGGTACGCCTAGATAGAAGAAAAATCCGATGACAATTAAAACCAATACCAGCATCATCGAGCTGAGCTGGAAATTTAGGAGGAGCAGTGCCGGTGCTGCAACTCCAGAAGAGGCGATGAGAAATGGTACCCTTCTATTCCATTTATCTGAGTAATAGGATGACACAACTTCACCGACAAGTCCAGCTGTTAACATTACAGCAGTTAGATAACCTGCTGTAACTACACCAGTTAGGTAAGTTACTGTGAGATATAGAGGCATCAGTAGGGATGTACATCTGAATGCCATTCCACGTAGACCTACAAGTAAGACAAGAAGCCAATAATTTCGAGTCCAGCCCTCTGGTTCAATACGCACTACTTCTTCTGGTTCAGGGATGAGGCCATCATTAAGCCCATTTGCTTTGTCACTTTGAGAATATCTCATGAGTAGAAAAGTTGGCACAAACAAAATAATGCCTACAATTGCAAGTACCTGAAGGGAGGATTGCCAAGTTCCTGTTGCAAGGAGTAAGGTTACTCCAACAAAAGGTGTTACAGCCATTCCAAGCAAACCCCCCATTGCTTGGATTCCTGTTGCTTTTGCTCTAGCATTCGGAAACTTTTCACCTAGTGCCGGGAATGAACTAGGATGATATCCCGAAGCTCCAAGACCAAGGAAGACTTGGTAAATAGTCAGCATCACAAATCCCTGTGCAGTACTTGTTAGGAGCATTGCAACTGCAGCTAGTAGTACGCTAATGGAGATGAAAATATCTCTCATACCCTTATCGCCAAGATAACCGACAAGCAAATGGGCAGTGGTCATTGCTACAATTGCAGCACTAGTAGCAATCCCGATCTGTGTATAGTTAATACCAAGGTCAAGCTGTATCACGGTAAGGAATGGTGAAAGTGCACCAGTATAGATGTGATTCATGAAATGTGAAATTGTACAAGCAGCGAGAACAGCATATGACGCCTTAGTTACCTTTGCCAAAATGGAATCACGTCCTATTGAGGACCGATGATGCCAAAAATCCTATTGTTAAGACTACTGATAGTACCATATTGTGGAATATTGAATTCAGAAAAATAATGTCGGGTCAGCTGGCATCATCAAGCAAGCCCAATGTTGCCAGCATCTCCGATTTTCGACTCGGAAAGTTGTTAGTGGTTGAAGCTAACCCCCTTTTATATTTAAAGTTCCATTGTTAGCGCAATCAAAGTGTTACAAGATACACCTTGCTGCTAGAAAAGCATACCAACACACCAAAGTACAATGCGGAGAGCTAGCAAATCGTTGTTATCTACACCTTCATAGAGTCCGAGCAAACCATAGTTATCAAGCATGAAGTTGCTTCCTGTGATAACTAGTTTTCCACCTGCAGCTCCTTCTTTGTAGCCCATCACTGGTGAACTTCCATAGCTTGCAAGTCTATGTCCATCTATCGGCGGAATGGTAATAGTTGCACCTAGGTAATGGAACCCATTAATTCCAGATGTAATAATATGTGGGTCGATTATATCGATAAGAGTTGGATAATCTCCATTTGGAACTTTAAAACCGGTAAAAGCAAATCCAGTCCAGCTGAGGAACTCATTCAATGCTGTTGCATTAAGCGAGGAGTTCGACAAAGCTGCTAGGAATATTCCTCCACCAGAATTATAGTAGTCCTCATAAGCTTGAATTTCATTTTCCGAGAAAGGTAGATAATACGCAGTAGTGTGTGCTGGATTTGTTTCATTTGCAGAATATACACAAGGATCAAGAATCACAACGGCATCAAATTCATGTAGTGAGCTATTTGTCGTAGCACTACTATTTCGAATCTCTGTCACTGAAATATCATTGTCTACAAGTATTTTATAGAACTCTCTGAATTGACCATAAATCGTATCTATATCCCAAGGTGAGTGGGAGATATCAAAAGCAACTCTGGTAATTGCTGTTCCAACTTCAAAAGAAATGTGGATGCTGCATTCGCCATAATCAGTAGATGAGAAGGTTATTGTTCCCTCTATATGAGTGACCCCTGATTCCGGTACATTCACTGTAACTGGAATACGACCTATTTGGTCAATCTCAAATTCTTCAGGTATAACAAAAGCTGAGGAAGTTGAACTCACCACCTCTGTTGTAAAATTATCATTTCCAGAAGTAATAATCCTGATATTGAAGCTGTATGTGTCAGATGCAAATAGTCGTTCATAGTCAATCGGCAGCTCTCCAGGAAAAGCAAAGCAAATTGCTGGGAGACTACCTTCTTCTGAAGTTTCTTGGATGATGTTGAGTGACTGCTGGACATTCAATTTTCCTGCACCAACTATATACTCTGGATACGAACCTAATGGGTCAACACCTTTCATTAAAGCAGTCATTATTGAACCCGGTGTATAGGTGATGTTATTATCAATAGAGTGACCAATGAGCTCTGCGGCAGCTGCAGCAACCCTTGGTGAGGCAAAGCTGGTTCCATAGTATCGATTTCCATCTGATGCAGTCGTGTAACCTGCGGCTGATAGGTCTGGCTTCATATATCGACTATTTGTTGGTCCAATTGATGTGAAATCTGCAGGAGTATCATCTTCCATTAACGCCCCAACTGCAATACAAGCATCAAAGAGGGCAGGTGACTCAATTGTAGTGCCCAGAATTCCACCATCTCCAGTGTTTCCTGCTGCTGCTACTACAACCACTCCTAAGGAGAACGCCCACTCAATACTTGACTCAATGGGGTCTCCTAATGTTGGAGTACCTCCAAGACTAAGATTGATCACACTGCAATTTTGCTCAACGGCCCATTCTATCGCATCAACTAAAGCTAGTGTTGTCGCTGATCCCTCTTCGCTCAATACCTTTCCATTTACAATTTCTATATTCGGAGAAGTAGCCAACTGTCTAGCAATTATGGTACCATGGGGAACGTCTTGTGGTCTTGAATCTGTAGTTGAAAGATCTTCAAAATCGTATCCATTATCAAGTGTTATGAAACTCGCTTCTGCTACAACTCTTCCCTGCAAGCCAATATCTACATCAATGCCTGAATCTAATAAAGCAACTCTGACCTTCGCAGCAGGTGCATTACTCCCAGGTATGATATTTGTGATGTACACTAGTCCAGTGGAAACAACAATCATCAGAATGACGATGACGGCAATGATTTTTTTCCCACTTGTTGATTCTTTCTTTGGAGTGCTTGTTGGTTCCCAGTAAAAGGCCATAATCGACACCTAGGTGCAGCAAATGCGTGTGCAGTTCGCATTAATATAGTGACTACACATGAACCTATCGACATCGGTAAAGAAGTATTGATTCAGAAAAACTTCATTAGGCTGCTTTGTTTGTTCAATATTCACGTAGTAGAGAGTAGAGATGGGACCATTCACGTTTCATTTATCTGCAATAATATCTCATCATCAAACCGCCAAGAGGTAATGAACTTGTCCGGAGAAGACGCCATCACAGAATCTAGTTCAACTGTAACATATCATTCATTGCCTTTAGAAGAAGTCTTTGAATCATTAGAAGTCGATAAAAAGAGTGGTCTCTCTGCTGACGAAGTTAAGATTCGACTCCAAGAATATGGACCGAACTCCATTCCAAGGTATAAAGGATCTTTCATGCAAGTCTATATTTCGCCTATTCTTAACTGGTTGATTACTATCTACATAATAAGCTCCTTTACACTAATTGCTATCGCATATTTCTTCCCTTCTCCCAACAACACTATGGGTGGTGCATCCCTTTGGCTCGCAATTGTAGCAGTTAATGCATTCGTTGCCATGATTCAACAATATCGAGCTGAGAAAAAATTAGATGCCTTGGAGAAACTATCTGCTGGAGAAGCTAGAGTTATCCGGGACGGCAAAGAAGCCAGTATCTCACCTGTAGATTTAGTTCCAGGTGATATTGTTAAACTCGAACAGGGTGATAAAATCCCAGCTGATGGTCGTATTATCTCATCTTCAAACCTGATGGCAAACGAAGCATCACTTACTGGCGAAAGTGTACCTGTTATGAAACGTGAGGATGCACGTGTTGCAGAGGATGTTTCTCTCACTGATATGTTGAATACTGTCTTCTTTGGTACGTATATTTCAACAGGAATGGCAACAGTAGTAACTACAGCAACAGGTAGTCACACAGAGATTGGGAAGATACAGGGAACTCTTCAAGCATTGAATACTGGGGACATTCCCCTGAGAAAAAAAGTCAATCTCTTAGCAAAATACTTGGGAATCGCTGCAATCATACTTATGGCTGTGTCCGTTATCTGGCAGCTTTTTATGTATCCTATCCTTTATGGTGAGCCTTTCAACTTCACTATGCAATATCTCTCTGAGATAATCGGTGAAGGTATCGTTAGTGCTATGACCATAATGCCGATTAACATACCACTATTGACGACAATTGTTCTCCTTACTGGAGTGCTTGCAATGGCACGCAAAGGAGTTATCATTCGAGACCTCTCTGCAGTTGAGAGCCTTGGACGTGTGAGTGTTATCTGCAGTGACAAAACTGGTACTATGACCAAGAACGAGATGACAGTCAAATACTGCTGGGACACAAAGAATCTCTACTCCATCAGAGGTGACGGTTATGACCCCACTGGAGGTATATACCTCTTGAAGGGAGCTACTGATTCCAATGTTGCTGATTGCGAAGAGGAACTTGTAGATGATATCTTTTCGTGGAAGGGTCTTTTCCGAATGGTTACCTGTGGTGGAATCGCAAATGATGCAGAGATAATCAAAGAAGAAATTCCCGACCAAGGTACTGTTTGGACCCCTTTAGGAGATCCTACAGATGCCGCACTCTTGACCATGTTTCGAAAGAGTGGTATTGATGAGGAGGCAATACGAAAACGTTACAGTATTGTTGAAGAGTTTCCATTTGAATCAGAACTCAAGAGGATATCCAAGATATGTCAGGATGATAAAAAATTCGTGGCTTTTGTTAAAGGAGCTACGGAAGTTCTAATGCCTCTTTGTACGCATGTGAACGGAAAGGACACTCCTACGAAGATTACACCCGGCTTATTGGAGCGGGTCAATACTCTAGCTAATGATTTTGCCTCAAAGGGTTACAGAGTCATCTCTCTTGCATACAGACAGATGGACTCAGTTCCCACGGGTAATTCGGCTCGTGAACAAACCGAAAACAATCTCACCTATCTTGGATTTGCTTGTATTGTGGATCCACCAAGGCAAGGTGTGAAAGAGGCTGTCCAAGATTGTCATAGTGCAGGAATCAATGTTATCATGATCACAGGCGATGCAGCAGCTACTGCAAAGACTATCGCTACGGACTTAGGCATTTTCTCCGAGAATTCATTAGTGGTCGAGGGATCTAAAGTCATTGACATTAATGATGAGGACTTTGCTAGGACCAATGTTTTTGCTCGTGTCAACCCAGATCATAAGCAAGTGATTGTCGAGCGATACCAGGACCAGAACAAGATTGTTGCGATGACCGGAGACGGTGTAAATGATGCATTAGCTTTGGCCATGAGCGACGCAGGAATTGCTATGGGCATTACAGGGACGGATGTTGCTAAAGAAGCAGCAGACATTGTCATCACAGATGATAGCTTTGCGTCTATTGTTTCAGGAGTTCATCAAGGTCGAGGTCTTTTTAGCAAGATTAGAATGATGATTTACTTCTACGTTGCAATCAATGTTTTCGAGAGTATCATCTTCTTTGGTGCACTATTCATCTTCCCCGATTACATCAATTTGTTTAGCAACTGGCAGAATCTCTATCTGGTTGTCACAACTCACTCATTCCCTGGTCTAGCGTTAGTATTTGACCGTACTTCTACGAAAGCAATGGAAGAGAAACCAAGAGACAGTCAAGAAATAATCACGAGAAATATCGGAAAGGTAATGGTACTAAGTATCATCCTTATGGCATTAGGCGCATCACTTGTATACTTCTTGACATTCACACAATTTTGGGATATAGTTACTGTAACTCCTGAAAATATGTCTGGTTTCTGGTCGACTTGGATACCTGAAGACCCATCTCAGATTTTCTACTATAATGATTTTACGTCTGCTCCCATCTGGGTTTTACTCAAGGCAACAACAATGCTTCTGTCAGTTATTCTAATTGTTGAGAGTACTTTGGTTCTGCTAATTCGCCGAATTAATCTTCCACTACACAAGAGTCTCCGTGAGCCAGGAACTTGGATTTTCGTCATCTTCCTAGGCCTCATCTATCTTGCTCACTACCTGTTGATGTATAATCCATTGGTCAATGAGATACTGGCGACTTTTGGATTGAACTTCTTTATCATCCCACTGACAACGTTTGATTGGATCATCTGTATCCTCATATCATTGCCAGTAATCATTGGAGTTGAGTTGTACAAGTGGAAATTCAGGAAGCGTGGTATAGATCTCTAGGGAAATCTATAATGTATATACAATACATATTCTCTCTACGGAGTATATAAGTGATGGAATATATCAGGTCTATCTAACTGGAGACCGAACCTTGGCACGAAAGACAACTCACAAGATAAAGCTGTTCAAAAAGAAGGGCAAGAAGATTGTCATGCTCACTGCATACGATGCTCCAACCGCCTCTATACTAAGTGAATGTGGCGTGGACATGATTCTCGTTGGAGACTCAGTTGGAAACACGCTCCTAGGTTATGAGAGTACAATCCCCGTTACACTTGACGATGTAATCCATCATAGTGCAGCAGTCGCAAGAGCAAAGCCTGACTGTCTTATCATAGGCGATATGCCTTTCATGACATACAAAGTGAGTATCGAGCAGGCGCTTGAAAACTGTTCACTCATGCTTCAAGAAGGTGGTGCTGAGGCTGTTAAAATTGAAGGAGCTAGTAATAGAGTTGTGGAAATAGTTCGAGGAATTGTAGATTCTGGCATTCCCGTAATGGGGCATATTGGTCTCACTCCTCAATCCATCTTTCAACTCGGGGGATATCGTATCCAAGGCCGAACTGCAGAGATGACGGAAGCACTTGTTGCACAAGCAAAAGCCTTGGAAGATGCTGGAGCATTCTCAATCGTTATAGAATTGGTACCATCAGAAACTGCAAAACTGATCACCGAATCAATTAGTATCCCAACAATCGGAATTGGAGCAGGACCTCACTGCGATGGTCAGGTCCTAGTCCTATGGGATCTGCTCGGTTTGTTCGAGGACTTCAAACCAAAATTCGTGAAGAAGTATGCAAACATACGTAATGTGATTCGGGATGCGGTAAAAGAATATTCAGAAGAAGTGAGAAAAGGTGTGTTCCCAGATTCGGAACACAGCTTCGAAATGTCAGAAGAAGAAACTGGTCGATTGTACGGAAGAACCAAGCCCTCCAGATAGAGGGCTAGATTTCCTGAATCTTAATTATTCTTCTTTGATAGAATCGTTGATTGCCTCAATGAGCTTGTCGGGATCTACTCCGTGAGCCATTGCTCCCTGCTCAATAGTTTCAAATCTTGCTGCTGCGCAGCCATAGCAGTGAAGTCCGTTCTCCATGAAAGCACCTGCAGTTTCAGGCCATTTCATAACTACTTCAGCAATGCTCATGTTTTTGTTTACTTGTTGTGCCATTATATTCACCATTAACTATGGTTAACAAATATGGTTTGGAAATTTACTCTAATATACTTTCCTTTGTGAACCAATTCCAATTCATTCTCAGTTTAAGTGTGGATTTCACAGTACCATGTGATCTAGACCCATTTCCTTTAGAACCTCGGGATAGATCTTGTACAGGGGCTTGATTTTATTCAAGAGACCTAGTGCTTTTGTCACTGAGCCTTGAAGCTTCACTTGACCTTTAGCCATTGCTACAGTTGTGCTCAATTTGTCCTGCCAGAATTTATTCGTAGTTTCTGATTTGGACCATACTACGATTTCTGGTTCAACATCACTATCAAATGTGAGCGTTCCAATTTCTCCATTTGGTCCAGGGTCTCTGAAGTTGATTGTCATACGTATTTCAGGATCTTCGATGTCAAATCTAACAACGACTTGTGATTTTGTCATTTTCTCCATGACCTCGGCTTCTTGTGTTGCTTTAGCCCAGAAATTGTTGAAGATTTCTATGAATTGTTCCTTACTTTCAAACGATACCATTGAGTTGTCCTCCGACTTGTCAATTCTAACTAAAAGCTGGATAGAAGTCTTTTGGATGACGACGCAATCTAGTTTGCATGCAGGTATCGGTTAATCTCCCATGATGATATCTCAATTGAATGAGGATCTCCATTAGTTTTAGCATAGTCCTCCCATTCATGCATCCTGATAGCTACTAATGTGTCTACTAACGAATCTCCCAATTCATTTCTCATGAAGCGACTTTCATCTAGTAGTGCTAGAGATTCTATCAGAGATCCCGGGAGTGATTTTACATCAGACGTGGATTTGTACAGATTTGTTGTCGTTGGTTCAGAAGGTTCAAGGGTTCTCTCAATACCATCCAAGCCTGCTGCTTCTATTGCGGCTATAGCAAGATGAGGAGATATTGTTGTATCAGGACATCGTAACTCGATTCTTGCCGCTTTTTCAGAACCGTTGAAATGCGGGACTCGTACCATAGTGCTTCGATTTCTATACCCCCATGCAATCCTTGTAGGTGCTTCAAATCCAGGAACTAATCTTTTGTAAGAGTTGACTGTTGGTGCTAGTAATGCAATAAGACTGCTCGCATGTTCGAGCAACCCAGCTACATAGCTCATTGCCATCTGGGATAATCCTCCATTTCCTTTCGAAGCAAAGAGATTTCGTGAACCATCGGTTTCCCAAATACTCTGATGCAGGTGTAGCCCTGATCCATTTTGGTCGTCGAATGGTTTTGGCATAAAGGTCACATCAATTCCACGCATGGAACCCATCTCCATTATTATTTGACGTCCTAAGAGTATGTTATCAGCGGCTGTTGAAGCAGTTGTATATTGAAGTCCCACCTCATGTTGACCTCTTGCAACTTCATGATGATGGGAGGTTGTTGGAATCCCTACTGCATTCAATGTTCTTACGATATCGCGTCTGAAATCTAGTTCGGAATCCATTGGGCGTGAGGAGAAATACCCACCGGAATCAAGCGGCATAATTGAATCATCTGAACGTCTTTGAATAGTGAAGAATTCCAACTCTGAGCCTATCATGAGCTGAAGCCCACGTTTGGAAGCTTTAGAGATCATTTTATCGAGAATGTTTCGTGGATCTCGTGGATGCGGTTTTCCAGAGGTTTCATAAATTCCACATAGTAGAAATGCTGCTGCAGGGTCCCATGGTTGTGAGGTAGGGGTGGTGCTTAAGGAGCGGAGAAGAACATCGCTGTCATTTATTGAAGCATATCCCGGTACTGAGGAACCATCCATTACTATTCCATTCTCAAGTACATCATCAAGCTGGTCAATGCCAACTTCGTAACTTCTCATATGTCCTAGTAAGTCGCTAAATACCAATCTAAGGAATTCTGGTCTTCCATGTTCTGTGTTCATCAATGGTGTCCTCTTGATTATTGATTTGATGTATGAGAGAGTCATTGCCTTCTTGTGCGGACCCTGAGGGTGGGAAACTTGAAGTTTCCATCTATAATTCAAAGGCAATGGATACCTCTCTCTATTGATTAGTAGTTTCAAATTAGACTATATGCTTTCCTTACTGAAAACAGAAAGCTTTTCTACTCTATTCGGTATATTTGACTTATGACCGAAACCTATTCGGATGACATTGATGGTACTGATTTGGAACTTTTACGATTATTGCAGAGCGATAGTAAGATGAAAATCTCTGAGCTCGCAAAAGAAGTTGGTAAAGGGATTGCTACAGTTCATGCTAGAATGAAGGCGTTGAAGAAAAAAGGAGTAATCGAGCGCTATGCAGCTATTCTCGAACCTAAGAAAGTTGGTCGAGAAACTCTTGCTTTCATTCTTGTCACAGTTAGATATCGCGTTCCCGGACGAAAGGGCGTGGTTTCTCAACGTGAATTCTGCAAAGAGATCGCTGTTCACCCACTTGTTCAGGGTGTTCATGTTGTCAGTGGAGATTATGATGTTCTGTTGAAAGTCCGCGCAAGGAATATTGATGAAATGAACCGGTTCATTGTTGACTTTCTGAGAGAACTTCCTCAGGTCGATAAGACACATACGATGTTTTCAATGGATACCTATCTTGATTCGCCAGAGCTAAGAGACCTTACTGGGACCACATCATTGGTTCTCAAATAGCTCTAAATTGAATATTCATTTGTGCCCGGAGTAGATCTATTACCTCGTGCAATTCGCGGACTCGCTCATTATTCGTACGATATTGTGGCTTCCTCATATCCATAAGATTCGGCGTCTTGAATAGTAAATTTAATTTCATCAATTTTTTCAGTGCGAATGAAACTGTTCTCAGGGGGACATTGAATTTATTCGAAATCTCACGCGGAGCTATCGGTCCTTCTGCTGTAACATGGTCTAACACGACGAGAGCGCTTTTGGGTAGGTCGCTGATTAAGAAGTTCATTTTTTTCACCGTATATGATAGTTATTAGTGGCAATCCACGTTCCCTATATTGCCATAAAATTACTGGCAACATATAAGCCTTGCTCTATCCGTAAATTTCAGATTGTTCTCATACTGACTCCCGTAATTTCATCCAATCTGCAAATTTGTTCGGCTCGAAGTGTAGTCCCAAGGGGACTATTCGCAATCAAAGAAATTCAAGTGTAAATGAGGATCAGCAAGGACTATCGCCATGCCTTGCTTCCTGGACAAGTGTTTCCACGAGTCTTCGTACTCTATGGCATACTTTGCGGATTTCTTGTTTTGTTGTCGTATCTTTTGACGGACAGTCGTAGTCTAGTACACACTTTCTTTTAGTCCAGTGATATGTTATGGGATAGTACTTGCACCCTGCGGGTCTATGGTCATATATCGTACAGAGTTTTGTTGTCCTATCATAGAATAAACAGAATCCATCTACAAGCTTTAATTCACAAAAACCATCCTCTGACCTAACCAGATAGTCCTTTGGTTTGTAGCCGAGTTCTCCAATTCGCATCACGTCTTCCCTTGTTAAAGTCATCTCAGTTTCGAAGCAACACTGTCTAATCTCTTCGCACGAACCATCGTGATTGCAGGTGAAGGGTGACATGATTGAATTGTTTCATAAATGGTTCTTGAATATAAACGAACTTGTAATCACAATTTCCATCCTTTGATACAGCTGCAGGGAATTCCTTTCACATTATTTCCTAGATTGCTCTCATATGGATTCTAGCAATTGTACGTAAGTGGTCGATATCATTCTCAATCGCTCTGATTCTATCGGGATCCAAATGATACAACTGCTTTCTCATATCCATAAGATGCGGTACTTTACGCAGCAGATTTTGTTTGACTAGTTTGTTGAGAGCAAAAGTCACAGTTCTAAGGGGGATTTCTGATCCTCTTGCAATATCTCTTGGTGCCATTGGACCATTCTCAGATAGATGATCCAATACCATAAGGGCACTTCTCGGGATGTCGTTCAGACTCAGCATAGCATCACATCGTACTAACCAAAACGGCTAAATATAGGCTCGATTGTTGCCGTTTCCACGGTAACATTATCAATACTGGCAATTTATAAAACTTAGGTTGTCCGTAAATTTGGAGTAGCCTGACACGCAAAGAACTGAAGAGAGAGAGCTAGGATGCCCAAAACGAAAAAAAAACTCACAGATGAAATACTACTGGATGCTATGATCCGTTTAGGCGGAAAAGTAACAGCTGCTCAACTCTCACAGGTGCTAGGCTTTCCTGGTAGGACAATTAGATATCGAATCCAGCGTCTGCGAGAGAAGGGTCTCCTGGGAAGGGTCTGGCCCCAAACACAAGATGCCAAAATCGGTCTTGGGGATGGGGGTCTTATCTTGGATATGACCGAGAGGTATCAGAATCTCCCAAGAGAATTTCTATTCTGTTTTCCAAATTTCTATGCGAACTATGCAACTTATGGTAAGTACAATGGTTGTCATACTGGATTTGGTTATCCAATTGGAAATCCCCAGATTATAGAAAGAATCGTGCGGGCCATGAAACGGATGAACATCATCAATGATTCTTATACGTTCATGACAAACGACTTCATCACGCTAGCAGGTGATTTCACAAAGTATGACCCTGTCGCTGGATGGAAATGGAACTGGAGAGATTGGGTTAAGGATTGTGAGAAGACACTCAAGGCTGGTGAGCGCTTCCCCTATGAATTTGATACTAATCCCACACAATTTGATTACGACCACAAAGACATTGAGATCATAGCCGAAATGAAGATGTATGGCGGACAGCTTACACATAAAGAGCTCAGTAAACGGATTGATCTCTCAGAAACTCAAATTGGAGTAAGACTACGACACCTCAAAGAGGCCGGTGTTCTTAGAGGGTATATCTGGCTAACTGAACAGACACCACAAATGGTTGCACTCTTAACCTACATGGAACTCGATGACCCTGATCCTGTTTTGTCTTGTTTCCTTCATTTGCCATTCCGAAGAGAAATTATAATAGATTCAGCTGATAAGGTCGCAGTAAGATTGACTATGAACTCAAGTGACATAGTGCATTACTTGAAAGGATTTGAAGCATTACGACCATACATCCGTTCATACTTCATTCAGACATCTGTAAACCTCAAAGTTGTACCCGGAGGTATGCATGGCTTCTATCATCTTCACAATGAATCAACCGGTAAGTGGGAAATGCCAGTCGAGGAATACATCAGTAACTTGGAAAAATTCATTGAAGATTATTGAGAAAGAATGCTTACATTTATGGCTATGAATTGCGCTCTGGTTATCATAGGGTGGTATCAATTTGGATGCTAGAAACCCAGAACGACCAAATTTCTCTTTGACTCAAGCTAGTGAGATTGCTAGAAACCTATTCGACATCTTAGACAGTATTAAAGAAATCAAAGAACTGCCTAGTTATCAGGATCGGAATTTCCACATCACACTTGAATCGAGTCAAGAGTATGTCCTCAAAATTTCAGCGGTATCGGAAGAATATGAAACTCTAGATATGCAGAATTGTGCAATGCGTCATCTTGCCGCAAATATTGAAGGGCATTCTTCTCCTGTGGTTTACAAATCCAGAAATGGAGTTGAAATTGAACGTGTGGAAGACAAGGAAAGTAATCCGCACTATGTTCGGTTGTTATCATTCTTACCAGGAAAAGTTCTGTCGCAGGTTAACCCACACGCATCGGATATGTTTGTAGATTTTGGGCGATTCATTGGTTCTATCAGTAAGGCGTTTATTAGTTTCGACCATTCAGGTGCCCATAGAGAATTCCGTTGGGATTTGAAAAGAGCAAGTACTGTGATACGTGACTATTCAAAACACACCACCGATTCTAATAAACAGAAACTTGTTAGCTATTTCTTAGAATTGTTTGAAACCCTTGTACTTCCCCCGATAGATTATTTGAGGTCTAGTGTCATTCATAATGATGCTAATGATAACAACATCATTGTATCTAACCCACATGACGAAAATAGACGGTCGTTTGGCATTTTGGACTTTGGTGATATGATTCATTCTTGTACTATCAATGAATTAGCAATTGCAATAGCATATGCAATACTTGGGAAAGCCGATCCCATCTCAGTCGCGCAAGAAATCACATCCGGATATCATTCAGTCTTTCCAATCTCTGAATTGGAACTTGAATTGCTCTTCCCCCTGATCTGCGCTCGTCTTGTAACGAGTGTTTCAATCTCAACATACCAAAAGACCCTAGAGCCTGATAATGAGTATCTTGTAATTAGTGAGGCACCAGCTTGGCAAGTTCTATCTCATCTCAGGAATATACCTCCTCGGTATTTCACATATTGTCTTCGTTCATCCGTAGGATTGGAGCCTTGTCCAAGTTCCGCTGAGGTTAAGGAGTGGATAGCAAATAATTCTAACAAATTCGCAAGTCCAATTGGAAAATCTCTAGATGAATCAAACAGCGTTATTGTAGACCTCAGCGTTGGTAGTACTGACATTGCTTCTCCATTACAACTTGCTGACTTCAAAACCTTCTCAGAAATGCTCTCTCGCAAGCTCACTGAAGCTGATGTAGCGGTTGGAATTGGTAGATACAATGAACCGCGGTTGGTATACACCGGGGATCAATATACATCTGAAGGAAATGAAACTCGCACAGTCCACATTGCAATCGACTTGATAGTAAATTCAGGAACTCCTGTCTATGCAGTATACGATGGTGTAATCCATAGTTTTCAAGATAATGACAAACCACTTGACAACGGTCCAACAATTATTATTGAACACAAGACTGCTCCCGATGGTCCATCTTTCTTTGTTTTATATGGTCATCTAAGTCGAGATTCCCTAACTGGGCTTGAAGTAGGAAAAGTAGTGAAAAAAGGTGAACAAATTGCCTCGGTTGGAGAATACCCTGAGAACGGAGGATGGCCTCCCCACCTTCACTTTCAGCTTATTGTTGATATGATGGGTCTGACAGGTGATTTCTTTGGAGTTGCTCCTCCAAGCAAACGCGATATCTGGTTGAGTATCTGCCCAGACCCTAATCTCATCCTTCAGATACCAGAATCCATCTTTCCAGAACCTGACATGTCAAAGAAAGAAATCATGGAGATTCGCCACGAACATATTTGTAGTTCACTTGAGGTTTCTTACAGCAAACCTCTGAATATTGTAAGGGGTTTTATGCAGTACCTCTACGATGAAGATGGAAGACAGTATCTAGATGTTCGAAACAATGTTCCTCAAGTTGGTCATAGTAATCCCTACGTTGTTGATGCTTTGTCTAAACAAGCCGCGGTGTTGAATACGAATACGCGATATCTGCATGAAAATCTATCAAAGTACGCGCAACGACTTAGTTCCAAGATGCCTGGAAATCTAAAGGTATGTTTCTTTGTCAATAGTGGAAGTGAGGCAAACGAATTAGCATTGAGGTTAGCAATAGCTCACACCAAGCAACAGGATTTCATTGTTATAGACGGAGCCTACCATGGCAACACCAAGAATCTAGTTGATATCAGTCCCTACAAACATAACAGTCCTGGAGGGAAGGGGGCGCCTTCACATGTGCACACAGTACGAATGCCTGATCCATTCCGGGGTGACCATAAACACTCAGATTCTGATGCAGGTAAGAAGTATGCAGAAGACGTAGGAAAGGCAATACAGGAAATTGAAAAGCAGAACAAAGGGGTCTGTGCCTTCATTTGTGAGCCACTCATGGGATGTGGAGGTCAGATTATTTTCCCTGACGGATATCTCAAGGAATCTTTCAAACAAGTCCGAGAAGCTGGAGGGGTCTGCATTGCTGATGAAGTGCAAATCGGATTTGGTCGAGTAGGGACTCATTTCTGGGGATTTGAAACCCAGGATGTGATACCTGATATTGTGACAATGGGAAAACCAATCGGAAATGGCCATCCTATTGGTGCTGTTATAACAACACCTGAGATTGCTGAGTCATTCAATACTGGAATGGAGTTCTCCAGTACTACTGGAGGAAATACCGTTTCTTGTGCAGTAGGGATGGCCGTCCTTGATGTCATTGAAAATCAGGAGCTTCAGCAGCATGCTCTTGAGGTTGGAAACTATTTGCTTTCTCGTCTTCGAGTATTGAAAGATAGATACAAAATAATCGGTGATGTTCGGGGCATTGGACTTTACATTGGAGTAGAACTTGTGCGAGATCAGCAAAGTCTTGAACCTGCAGATGAAGAAACCAAGTATGTTGTAGAACGATTGAAGGATATGGGTATCCTTGTGAGTTTGGACGGACCATTGAATAATGTTCTCAAAATCAAGCCACCATTGGTCTTTACCAAAGAGAATGCTGATACGCTAGTAGAGGCTCTTGACCAGGTACTCATCGAGGATCCCGCATCGTAGTAATTGCTGTTCATTGAGAGAGTAATGATAATCTTTGTTCAATGGTATATCGCCACTACTAAGGTTCTTACGTACTCACGACTGCAGATGGTCAAAGGAAATCTCATGTGATAATAATGACTGGCCAGATTACGAATAAATTCAAGTATGAGGGAGAAATATACGAACTTGTAGCATACCATGGTGAGAGTCTCTATGCTGCTGAAGATTTTGGTATAACTCCCCAAATGGCATCAACAGCATGTTGGCGTGGTTATCAGACGTTTTACGATTGCGTAGATGGAGAACTTATCTTGGATAGCTTGCATGTTAGAACTGAAGACAAAATTACCATCAATGGTGTTGTTCCTAACGAGAATGAAGAATTGGCAGAAGATTCATGGGTATTCTTCAATACCATTTATGAAAACTTGACATTGAAAACAAAATTTACTGGGAGTCTATTACTCGGAAAGGATTTCATCCAAGAAATGTATGTTCACATGGGTTTTCAAAGTCCCGAGTCTTTCAAGATAGTTATTGAGATTGAAGTGAACGACGGTGAAATAATCAAAATCACTGATATGTCTGCCAGAATGGAAGAACGAAGGAAACATGGACTAGAGAAACCTAGTAGTCCACCTACACATGAGGATAAGGATGTTGGAGATTGGATAAAGGATAGATTCTCTCAGGACTACAAATCTGAATAGACAACATCTCAATCTGGTGATTACCATGCTAGAGAAACCTGATTACACAAATAGTCTTGTGAATCTGATGAGCTCGATAGGACAAGCTTCGGGAGTGACAAGTCCCTATTCTCCACTTGAATTCGATTCACTGGGTACTCTGGAAGAATCTAAGAATATTGTTCTATTGATTATGGATGGGCTTGGCTACAATTATCTCAGAGAATATGGGAAAGATAGCTTACTGAAGAAGAGTCTCAAGGAATCAATTTGCTCAGTATACCTTCCTTCAACAGGTTCCGCAATCACATCGATAATGACTGGAGTTGCCCCACAACAGCATGATGTGACAGGCTGGTTTGTATATCTGAAAGAGTTTGGACTTGTATCGAGGATCCTTCCATATAGCAACACGGTCGATTACAACAATCTTGGAGTAGATATCTCAAATGTAGTGGATGTACGTTCTATTTTCCAAGGGCTCAATCGGGACTATTCTCTTGTTGTCCCTGATACTATTGTCGATTCAGTCTTTACAAAGAATCTCACAGGAAAAGCAAATCGTCTAAGCTATTCAGGGTTAAACCATTTCTTTCCTCAGATTAAGAATATCATATCAAGTTCTTCGAAGAGTAACTACATCTATGGATACCAGCCTGATTTCGATGCGGTAAGTCATATCATTGGTTCTCGGAGCCAAGATGCGCAGGAACAGCTCCACGAGTTTGATAAGCAGCTCACTGGTTTTGTGGAATCCCTTGAAGGAACTGATACTACAATTATCGTAACAGGCGACCACGGTTTTGATGATGTCATTCCTTCTCAGGTTATTTACACTCAAGACCATCCAAAACTACTCGATTGTCTTGTTATGCCCTTTTGTGGTGATACTCGAAGTGTATACGCATATGTTCGTCCAGCGAAGGTCACGAAGTTTGAGAAGTATATTCAAAATGATCTTGGTCATGCATGTAATCTTCACCATAGTACTGACCTACTCGAAGAGGGATGGTTTGGATTATTCGAACCTCATCCTCGATTGAAGGATCGAATAGGTGACTATACGATAATGCTCAATGAAGGTTATGCAATCATGAATTGTTTTCCAGGTGTGGAACCTTTTCACATGCTTGGTCATCATGGTGGAGCAAGTGCTGATGAGATGTATGTTCCATTATGTGTTATTGATTGCTAGTTTAGTAAATCAGATTACTACTTATAGTTCAATCATAGTCTGGATGTAATATCGAGAGATGATTTGATGGTTTCAGTTGATAGCATTGAGCAAGCACGTATACGAATTAGTGAGCACATCAAGATTACACCTCTACAACATGCAAAATCACTAAGCAATCTAACGGGAGCATCAGTCTTCCTTAAACTAGAGAGCGAGCAAGTCACGGGATCCTTCAAAGCAAGAGGCGCCTTAAACAGATTGATGACTTTGTCAAAGGATGAAGCCGAGAGAGGTGTGATGACCGCATCAACTGGAAATCATGGTTTGGGAGTTGCCTTTGCTGCCAAGCATCTTGGGATAAACGCGAAAGTTGTATTTCCGATTGGTGCTTCAACTGTCAAACGGGATAAAATGAAACAAGCTGGAGTAGAGATCATTCAAGATGTTGGGTATGAGGATGTTGAACCATATGCTCGCAAATTAGCTAAGGAACGTGGGTTGACCTATGTAAGCCCCTACAACGACCCTGAAATTGTGGCTGGTGCTGGGACCTCTGGTCTTGAGATTGTTGAACAACAAGATAGTATCCATACTGTATTTGTTCCAATTGGCGGTGGTGGTTTGATTTCTGGAATTGCCACTGTTATCAAATCAAAAAGTCCTGAAACGCAAGTGATTGGAGTCCAATCTGAGGTTTCTCCAGAAGTCTACGAATCCTGGAAAGCTGGTCATTGGGTTGAGGCTGAGGAATCAGATTCTCTTGCTCAAGGTCTCATGGGTGGTGTAGAATCAGATTCGATTACACTTGATATCATAAACAAGTGTGTTGATCGCATAATCTTGGTGAGTGAAGACTCCATTAAACGAGCAATGCGCTTTCTCTATGAAAAAGAATCTCTGATTATCGAAGGTGCAGGAGCTATCACAACTGCAGCTCTTATGGATAATGCATCTGAGTTTGTGGGGAAGAAAGTTGTTCTGACACTTAGTGGTGGAAATATCTCAAAAGAAGATCTTCTCGCTCAAATAGAATGAATGCTCAATCATACTCCTTCGACATGAATGATTTGGAGCTCCTTAGCATCTTCTCCTCTTTTCTGTCTACCAAAAAGTCCAACCATCATATCTCCAGTGTCATTACCCTCCATATCTGTTGGGCTTACGTAACTGAGAATATCCTTGTGATGATATTCGACAACCCATCCTGGTACGTTCTCTAGATTGTGTACTGTGAAATCGCCATGAGAAGTCGCTGTAACGACTATCCCCATTTTCTTCATCAGGTTGGACGCATACTCTCTTGGTTCTTGCACTGGATTACTACACACAACGCCTGTCCCATGTTTGAATATTGCCCAGGTCTTTAATTCATCCAAAAGAATTTCGCACCAAATTCTGTTGAGCTTCTCCAAATCTTCTACCATTCAAATCACTTTCTTGCGCTCCTAAGCTTTGATAAATCCAATCGGTTGATAGTACCATTGTGTGTAAATGAACATCATTATAAGGAAAAAACGTAATACTATTACGTGAATAACAGATATAAGTATCGGTGTACCATACATACATAGAACAAAATGTGGTGTAAATAATGTCGCGGAAACGAAAACAAAAAGAAACAGGCACAACACAGATGAGTTTGAGAGAGCAGCTCTTGGGTGGCCTCTCTGTAGGTGCTCCTTCCGGTAAGAAACGTGAAGTTTCCGTGATGACAAGAATGAGTGGGGATATCGTTGAAGTGCTGGATGCATTGGTAGAACTAGACATATTCAAGAGTCGTTCTGAAGCCGTTTCCGCTTTTGTGGAACAAGCAATCATAGCTCGCGGATCAATGTTTGAAGAAATCAAGACCCAAGCAAGTGAGATTCGTAAACTGCGTGACTCAGCAAAACGCCACGCGTTTGAGGCTTTCCAAGAAGATTCGAAATAATACCTTTTCCAATTTTTGATCTGGTTACTTTTATCTTTCAAGGAACAATAATAATAAAGAAAAGAAAAGGGGAAGCAATCGCTTCCCCAATTGACATCCTCTCAATAATAAGAGGAATTACCACATGAGCCCTATATTGGCAGTAACCAGATTGGACCTCTTCGCTCGAATGGAGCGTAATCCGGCATGATTTCAATTGGACCTCTTCGCTCAAATGGAGCATAGTCCGGCATAATCTCGATAGGTCCCCTTCTAAATCCCGGCTTGCGATCTGGAACAATCTCAATAGGTCCTCTTCTGAACATCAAGTTCGGGTCCTGTGTTAGGAGGTATTCTCCGATATGAACACCCTCATCGTCAGTAACCACATCCTCCATAGCCGTGTCGATTACAACGATTTCGGTGGTAACGCTTGTGAATCCTACATAGAGTATGGATCCAAATACGATGACTGAAAGAAGTAGAAACATTCCGACAGCCACTCTACCTGCATTTTTAGTTGCACTCACTTTTTTTCTCCTCACTCAATTAAGGCATCAGACACCGATGTTTATCGACGGAGGTTTCTCATTAGTCGGAGTGACGCTCCAGCTTTGATGGTATCTCGCGAACGCCTTGTAATAGTATTACACGATACATGTAATAAGGTTTTTGTAAGTGTGAATATGCAATAAATAATATGAAATGAGTATTGCTACACAAAATAGAATTACCTCAAACCGCGAAACCCTCTACTAAAGGACAAAGTAACGGATCAAAACTTGAATATAGTCATGGTTTGTGTGTACAATATATACTGTCTATCCTAATTGAATTAATAAGATTCAAGTCTGATTTAATTTAGTTTTGAGGTTTTTACAATGGGTGTAGACTTTGACAAACTCAGGGATAAGGTCCTTGAAAAAATGAATAAAGGAAAATCTGGCGACGTTGGCAATGAGCTGAGAAAAGCCTTTGAAAAGATTGAAACTTCTGAGTTCCAGATTTTTGGTGAGATTATGAAGGATGCTATTTTAGTGGATCCTGCAATGTTCTCAGAAAAGGCATATATTCTGTTTGATAAGATGATGCGTGCAAGGAAAGCAGACAAACTAGCCGAATATGAGAGATTTTTCGTCCAGAACTTTTGTAAACTACCTGGTGAGGAATTCTCAGTCATTTGTGATGGCTGGGTCGAAACAGGCAAGTCTGTGATTAAGGGTCAAGTCTTCGTTTCTGACCTTCGTATCATCGCAACAGGTGTGCAGGAAGCTAAGAAAGCTAGGGTAAGTGGAGGCGGTGTATTCGCATTCCTAAGCCTAATTCAGCTGGGTAGCTACATGTACAACAAATCCATCATGGAGCAGATAACGGCGGGAATCACAGAAGGTTTCACAATGGTGAACTATGGCGTTCTCTACCCGATTAGGGGTGGTTACAACATCGAGAGGGAAGCAAAGGGATTCAGAGCAAAGATCAATGATAGAGTCAACTTCCAAGTTGACGTACCCTACAAAAACAAGAAGGGTGAGCAAGAGATTGCAGATATTGACGTTTCAGTTGTTGTCAACATCAAGGATCCTGATATACAGGCTAAACTCGATAAAGTCGAAGCAATTGTCAGGGCTCATGCAAAGCCTGTATAATTCTCGATTGTTAGTTTAATCCAAGCATGCTTCTCCTACTGATGGGAGCTGCATGCCTTGGAGTTTGTTTTTCTCTTTGAATGTGTTAAGAATCAATCAATGTGTAATTGAAATCTATTGCCGATGAATTGAAACGAGATCTCCTAGATATCTGCACTGCATTTCGAACACTTGGACAGCCCTTGCTCAGTTTTTGCTTCGCAGTATGGACAGATGACCAAAACCTTGGCATCAGGGGATACTCCTGTACCCGGACCTGACCTCTTGAATGTGGTTCCATCCATCAAACAATTATTGAATAAATATTCGATTATTGTAATAGTTCTTCTCCTCAGAAAACGAATGTGATATCCGGACTATCTAGGTCAGTCGAAGTTGCAAAATGAATACCAAAACATTGATGTACAACGTCAGCTTAATCTTATCAATTCCGCTAACCTGAGGTCTTTGAGAGTGAAGTCACTTGGTACCATAACTATGTGTTTTCCACATGTCGATGAAGATACAAAGACTATACTCCAGTCAGTGATGGATGAAGCAGAAGATATTACTGACTTCACAGAAAGACTATGCGACAAAGTATGTTCAGAACCTTCATCTCCATTGTTGGAGTATTTTGCATTATATTTTCCTTATATCATCAATTACTATAATTTGATTGATAGGTTGGAAACAGCTAGAAAGGTGTCTGACCTAGCTGAACCTCTACTCCTGATCACTAAGGTGGAAAAAGGTCTGAGAATTAGTTGGGATGAGATGAAATCTTCTCTTGTGAACGCACTCAATGTTGCTCCCAATGACTGGATCACGACTCATCTATACCTGACCTGGAGAATCGTGGCGGAGCGAATCTTCACAGAGTCTGATGTTGATGTCAGACCAATTGAAGCAGTCACTTCTAGTGTGAATGAGAACAATGATTTGAAATTCTTCAAATCATATCTTCTCCGGATTGAAGCAATGGCTTTTCTGAGGGAGTATAAAAGAAAGGATGTAGTGATACTACTAAGACAAGCACTTACAATAGCAAGAAAGTTCGATGACCAGATTATGGTTGCAAAACTTCTTCATTTTCTTGCCAATTATATCAAGCATACTGATGTAAAACAGGCAATAGATCTGCTAATCTCATCCAGAGAACTCAGCGAGCAGTTAGGATACAGGTATGGGATTGGTCGGGTTCAGCTTGAATTGGGTTTCATCATGGGATTACGGGGAGAGTTGGATGCTGCAATCGAATATCATTTTGAATACAGTGCAATTCGAGAGTCATTAGGTCGTTCTGCAACCTTCATGAACTCCGTCATCGCTTCTCACTACAACCAGGCTGGAAATGGAGAAAAAGCACTGGAATTAGCAAAGACCACACTCGCTCTGGCAGATTCTGAAAGTCGAGACCTTGCATACACTCGTGCACAAATAGCTTGGGCATTGATCATTCTTGGTAGGTTCGATGAGGCAAAGGCTGAGCTCGCAGTCAGTCATGAGCTAGCATCAAAGTCGGGTGACTCACTGCAAATGGCGTGGTACAACATGGTGGAAGGTATTCTTGACAAAGCAGAAAGTAACTTTGATAATGCTGTCACAAACTTCAAAGAAGTGCTGAAATACTATGAAGAAGATCCTATTCTTGTCATTCAGAACATATGTCTTCTCAATCTCACTGAGATTGAAATCGAAATGCTCACAGACGAATCATTGGATGAGAAATCAGATTCATCAGGTCCTTGGATGCAAAAATTAGTGGAACATGCTGAAAAGAATGATCTCCCCGGTGTTGCAGCTCGTGCATTGCTACTCAAGGCCAAACTCCGTCACAAACAGGGACAATATGATGAAGTTCGAAAGATACTCAAAGAAGTTAAGAAAATCGCTCAAGCTCCAAGCATGAAGTATCTCAATGACCTGGTAATCTCTATGTTCCCTGACATAATTGTCACATAGTTTCTCCCCACAAACTGTGAAGCCACTCCTTTCGATTCGTTTTCGCAACAAATGTGGTTCAATATAGTTTACTGTGCTTCTTTAGAAAAGCCGAAGGAATTAAGTACAAGCGTTTTTCGTTTTGGCGTAGCATCGTCTGTCGAAAGATGGACGTTTGAAACGGATTCGTGATATAATATGAGTCGAAAAGTATGTATCGCAGGTGGCGCTGCAACTCCATTCGATTATCCTATGCACATAACCCCAGAGGCTATGGCTGCCAACTGTATTGTAGAAACGCAACAGGACGTTCCTGACTTTACTCTCAGGGACCTCGATTTTATGGTTTATTCGCATTTCTCAGTACATTTTGGTAAGCAACTCTGCCCAGAGAGTGAAATGGATTCGTCCATCTACCCTGGATTGGATTGTGCACGATCACTTAGGATTAGTCGGGTTGCCCCATGTGCGAATCGAAAACGGTGGAAATACAGGAGGTTCAGCTCTCTACGGCGCTTTCTTAGCTGTAAAGTCTGGATTGTTTGATTGCGTGGGAGTTTATGGTTGGGAGACCATGGACAACGTTACCCAGTCACAGGGTAGCGAGTTCATTGCACTTGCTTCGGACACTAGGTACGAGGCGCTTGCAGGCGGCATCTACCCAATCTACTACGCTGCTATGGCGTACAAATTCATGAAAGAGAACAACCTCACTGAGGAGGATTTTGCCATGGCTGCCATAAAGAACAGAAATTATGCTGCAGACAATGAAAAGTCACAGTTCTACAGGAGCGACTATAACAACCCCAAGTCACCCTATTACAAGAAGACCCTCACTGTCGAAGACGTCATGGAGAGTCGTCTTATCAGCTACCCGCTGAAGCGTCTGGACTGTTGTCTCATGAGCCGCGGTGGTGCCTTCACCCTCGTCACAAGCGAGGAGTGGGCAAAGAAGCATGCTGCCGGTAACTACGTCGAAATAGCTGGTGCCGGTCTTAGCAGCTGCACAATCCGTGCAGGCGACCGAATAGACTATCCCGGTTGGAATGAGAAATACGGAAAGGGATACCCCGACATGACCGAGTTCGCAGCCTGTCGCCATTCTGGTGAGGTTGCTTACGACATGGCTGGTATCGAATACAAGAATGCTGCAAAGGAGATTGACGTTGCTGAGGTTCATGATGCTTTCAGCAGCTCTGAAACCCAGATCTACAAAGCACTCCACTGGTGCGACAAGGACAACATTCAGGAGTTCGTGCGCGAGAAGCGTACATTCCTAGACGGTGATGTCCCCACTAACATTGGAGGCGGTTTGATGGGTTACGGTCACCCTGTAGGCGCGACCGGAATTATGAGTACTCTCGAGACCATGTATCATCTTAACGATACTGCTCCCAAGAAACACCTGAGTTCCAAGACTTACGTCAAAGATGCAGACACTGGTCTTGTCAACAGCCACGCAGGTACTGGAACCAGTATCTCAAACTTCATTCTCAGGAGGCCATAAAGATGGGTGACAAGCGAATGCATAAGATCCCAGGCCATAACGACATCAAGTGGGATGACAAGAACTCTGACAAATTCCGAGGCGACATCAAGGAAACCGGCATTGGTTTCATGGGCTACGATTTTGATTCAGCCACGGAGCAGTTTAAGGTCTTTCTCCATTACGACCAGTTGTACTACTGGAAGTATGGTGAGGTCTCTAAACTCGGTAAGGGTTTTGTTGAAGGCGAATTCTGGGGAACTCAGTGTCCCAAGTGTGGTGACAAGTTCTTCCCGCCGAGGGTGAATTGCTGGCGACTCGATTGCAATTTGGAGCGCAGCGATTGGATCAAACTTTCAGAAACTGGGATTGTGCATACATTTACGATCGCGGGGTGGTCGGGAAAAAGTAGTCTGAAACGACATCCGTTCGTACTTGCTTACGTTATTGTCGATGGTTGCAATACATCTATCGCAAACGAGATCCGTAACATCGAACCCTGGGATCCTGAATTTGGTATGCCCGTCAAGGTAGTCTGGAAGCCGAAGGCGGAAAGACAGGGAACTGTGACCGATTGGTGGTTCGAGCCCGCAGATGGTTGGAAGGCAGGTCCCATGACTCCTGAAAAGGAGCGCATGAAGAAGCTCTGTCAGCCAGTCATAGAATGGGTCCAGACCATGAAATAACACATCAATAATGTAAGAGCTGGTGGTCAATAGACTTCCAGCTCTTCACTCTTATTTTTCTATAAATTCCCACTTGGTGTCTTTACCGTGCCAGAGAAACTCGTGGAGTTCCTGAACTGATGTAAAGCGATATGATTGCATCACTACATCACACGCCATCTGGAAGTACATGTATGAAACTCCGTCACTTACTGGTTCGGGATCTCCTTCCAAGATTGGGAACAATTCTATCAATGCCTCGTATATCGTATCGTGATAGATTATGTATGCTCCTTCACCTCCAAGACTCAAAATGTGTGATGCAATGAAGATTCCACATTGTTCCAGTTCGAGAAATTTATCGATAAATCCTATTGGTTCGATATCCTCTACTAGGATTAGTTTGAATGCATCTTTGAGGTCTTCTACTGAGTTGCTTTCAATGAAGGGTAGAACAGTTCGTGATGCAAGCATCGTATTGTTTACAAGAAATTCTCCAACCTCCTCTTTAAACTCCTCGTCAGGTAGTTCCAAAAATGCTCCAATGTGGATTCCTGCCCACCTCGCTAGATACCCCTGTCCTATTACTTCCTGAAAATATGTTGACTTTCTGAATGTTTCAATATATCCCCAAACTGGTTCGATTTCCTTTGTCATTTCATTACATCCTGCATTGTGTTATACTATTCATCATTTTAAAACTCATCCAGTTTTGTTTGATTATTACTAGCCGCTTTCTTAGGCCACTTAATAACGCCCTCTTGGTTCTCACTTGCAGAATGGCAATCTATACATA
>JAUWOU010000236.1 GCA_030612005.1 Candidatus Thorarchaeota archaeon
AGTCCTTGTATTTGCTAGCGTGTTGCACATTTCGCTCAGGATGATTGAAGTCATTCAAACGAAACCAGTTGAGTACATAAACTGCATCTGCATCTTTGAAGGCATTGACAAAGTCAGAGGTCGCTTCGACTGCAACCGCAGATTTCGCGGCTTCTTTTCTAACACGACCAAGTGTGGGAAAGTCTGGTGGAGCTACGACGCGAACATCAGCACCAGCAAGGGCGCTTGTGACCATGAGCGAATGCGCAATTGCAGGATTAGTAAAATTAGACCCAAATCCCCAGGACACCACAATTTGTTTTCCAGAGAGGTCTCCAATGCTATTCTGGAATCCTAGCACATGAGAGAGTCCAGTCTGCCAGTTGTAGATATCATCATGGAGGTTTATGAGTGGCACATCAGAAAATGTTGGAAATTTCTCGGTTAGTTTCCTTCCTTCACTAAAAGTTTCACTACTTGAGAAGGCAGTAAGGAGAAGATCTACAGTACTCGCATTCATTTGTAGTTCATCGAGCAAAGTTTCTGTATCCTTTGATTCGACATCTCTCCAACTGAGGTCTACTACGGGTACACCAAGTCGAGCACCTGTAAGAGAACAGACTTGTGCCTCTAGAGAATCAGCATTGTGGAACATAGTACCAAGAATGAACGGGTCTTGAAAAATTCTGGTAACTTTGGAGAATCCACTGGCTTCGATTTCATGAGCAACCTTGAGAGTCTCTGTTACTGCTTGAGGGTCCATAATTCAGATATATCTACCACACTGATAAGCTGTTTTATGGTACGATTGCTGATAGGACCACTCTATTTCACCAGGTGGGATTTCGCTATTCAATCAAAGAGCACTGTATCGCGCTTTCCCAATATTGAGGAACAGCATCCACGCTTATGTAGTTCTCTTTCAATCTTGATTATGTGGACAGTTGAAGCACTTTTCGCATTCTTCAGAGAAACCAGCATTAACTGAAGATCACTATCGGGGAGTTCAGATAGGTTTCGAGGAAGGATTACTTTGAAGGAGTGCATTCGCCACCTAGAGTTCAAGTTAGGTTCAAGATAAACTGAATTGTCAGACGATAAGCCACTTTCCTCAGACTCATCCTCAGTAATCTGTACAATCTTGCTATCTTTAATGGTCATTATTATCACATATCAATATATACACATGTAAAGTTATAAAACTATAGTATTATGATGTTCATTAAATGTGTTCAATTTATATAATAAAAGTGCAATTTTATATCTGAAAAAGGAAGAAAATTCAGTCTATGTGTAAGTTAATTGTAACTCCTAAATCTATTTATGAGCTATAAATGACATTCATGTATAACTTGAGTTCCGACAAGGTCGCGGAGGAATATCATTGGGTCAAATCCTGGATGATTCGCTGAATGTAGAACTACTCCAACTCATATGTTCTGGTGAAGGCGTTGAGATTAACGTCAGTGCACTCTCGGAGAGGTTAAAGAAACACCGGAACACAGTGGTGTCACGAGTAGAGAATTTGTTTTCCAATAAAATCATTGATAGACCCTTTCATCCATTCCCTAGGATTCTTGCAGAATACCCACTTCTCGTCCTTGAGAAAGCAAATCTACCGCGAAATCGAAAAACAAACGCATGGATTGAGAGGGACCAATATATCTGGGCGGCATTCTTCGTCAAGGACGAGGAATACAATACTCTATTGATTGAACTGCACGAGGACATTCATGCATATCAGATGTGGAGAGACCAAGTCCTTGACAAAGGTCGCATTTCATTAGCTCCGGGAGAAGAACAGGTTTCTTCTGAAGCAATCTTTCTGAGTACTAAAGCGATAATCAAGAATGACTCTACAGCGTCTATTGAACTTCTGAAGGCCAACTTTCAGAATTCCTCACAGATGATGATGAATGGACTGTCAATAGACCAAACTTATCTCGACTTGATAGAGGCCCTCGTGTTAGGAAATGGAGTCTGGACAAATCCAAATTCATTGGCTCGAAAACTTAACGTTCATCGAAAGACTGTTCAAAGAAGATTGGATCTTCTACTTCAAGAGGAAATCATCTCAAATCCAGTATCTCGTTTCCCTAGAATGTGGGCTCCACCGGGATATTTCATTGTTCTTTCATTAATCGAACTAAAGAAACAAAAGGATTGCATATCTAAAACCTTCATAGACGATCCGCACACATCTCTGCTAGTTAGGGCGAGTGCTGGAAAGTATAATCTAATTGCCATCAGTTGTTTCTCGAGATTAAGAGATCATCTTACTTGGGAAGAGAAATACGACCAGCGATTCTCCGGCTCCATTGGCGCAGTCAAGAATCTCTATCTCTCACCATCAATGACTTTTTCGATACACCAACAGTATGTGCCACTTGAGTATCTTAAGAAACGGTTGGAGATTATTCGCGAGTAAAATCGGATTCAGGATTTGGATGCGTTATAGCACGATTCTTGATAGAACGGAAGCTTAATGTTAAAAGACGAGTGAAACCCCCAAGTAGGGAGGCTCCCACATGACCCGTTATAATGACCTTCTAAAGAATATCAAGAGTAAGGAAGCAGATGTTTCAATCGTTGGGATGGGATACATCGGTTTACCTACAGCTTTGTTCTATGCAATGCGAGGTATGAAAGTTCGTGGAATTGATACGAATCAGTCCTTGATTGATGGACTGAAAAAGGGAGTTATTCCAATCCATGAGGAAGGTCTTAGCGATATTGCAAAGGAGCACCTCTCAAAAATCCAATTAACAAACTCCTACGACAATGTAGACGAGTCTGATGTATTTGTTCTCTGTCTTCCTAGTCCAATCGACGAGAGTAGAAAACCAGTCATCAAATATCTTGAACATGCCATAAGAAACATTGCTAAGGTTTCAAATAAGGGAGGTCTGATTTTAGTTGAGAGTACTGTTCCTGTAGGAACAACAGAACTCCTTGCTCAGCTCTTTGCAAAAGAGAGCGGTCTCAAACCTGATACGGACTTCTGGGTTGCACACTGTCCAGAGAGAGTACTACCTGGAAAAGTAGTAGAAGAGATGGATACTAACCATCGTCTTGCTGGAGGCACATCAGAGGCATCCACAAAATTGGCAGTAGCATTTTTGACTCAAATCTTCAAAGCCGAGCTTGTTCATCCATCATCAGCATCTGTTTCTGAGGCAGCCAAATTAGCTGAGAATGCGTATCGTGATACAAACATAGCATATGCCAATGAACTTGCCAAGCTCTGCACAACGCTTGCTATTGATGTTTCAGAAGTGATTAGATTAGCGAACCTTCATCCTCGTGTAGATATCCTCAATCCTGGACTTGGTGTTGGTGGATATTGCTTCCCCAAGGATGGCTGGATTCTTGTTGAATCAGCGAGGGAAAGAGGTGGTAGTGCAGAATTGATTCCGGCAGCTCGTCATGTCAATGATAGCATGCCATTGCATGTAGCAAAGAGAGTTCGAGAAGAAGTTCTAGATTGCACTGCTAAAGCCACTGTTGGTCTTCTCGGGCTTGCATACAAAGAGAATGTTTCAGATACCAGGAACAGTCCTACTATAGAACTACTCCAAGCACTTACTTCAGCAGATGTTGATGTCATTGTTTACGATCCGCTGGTTGATGAGGGCTTTGGAGCAAAGCAAGCAGATTCGATGGATGAACTCCTCAAAATCTCAGATATTGTTGTTCTATGTGTAGGTCATGAGCAGATTATCAAAGAACTGGAAGAACAAAATCTAGCAGAGAAAGTCTTCGTGGACCCACGTAATCTATTACCCAAGATGAGAAGTAAGGTCAAGAAGTACGTAGGTCTTAGTGTTTAATATTGGGCAAACCATATCAAGGCACGCGGATTTCAAAAAGTAGCGAGATTGAGTATCATGCCTGTCAACCCTATTGACTATGGACGATATGGTCATCCT
>JAUWOU010000064.1 GCA_030612005.1 Candidatus Thorarchaeota archaeon
AACACATTGCTGTTGATGGGTACGTCTTCAATGGTAGCAATACTCTTAGGTATATGGACTGGTGTCAAGGTTGCTGCAGAGCCTGGCTCACGAAAAGATATTAGTGCAGTTACTGTGGCGCTTTTTATATACGCCTTGCCTGTGTTTTGGATGGGGATGATGCTTTTGCTTCTCTTCGGTTTCATGCTCCCAGAATGGACCAACGCGATGTGGGGAATTCGAATAGGATTCCCGCAGTTCGGGACGATAAGTTATGAAGTCTGGGAGATAGCACGATCTAGTCCATGGGGCGCTTTGATGGTAGCCGCAGATGTCTTGCACCATCTATTCTTACCGATGATCACACTTGGTGTCGGTGGATATGGTGGTTACTTCCTGTATATGAGGAATAATCTCATCGATGTCATGACAGAAGACTACATCCTAACTGCCCGAGCAAAGGGTCTGGATGAGAACCAAGTGCTCTACAAGCACGGTCTGAAGAATGCAATGCTTCCCATGGTGACAATTATAGCAATGACATTTGGCTTTCTGATAGATGGAGCAACTCTCACGGAAACGGTATTCTCGTGGAGGGGTATGGGATCATACATATTTACCAGTCTTCTTCGTATGGATTATCCGGTCATCCAAACCATTTTCATGATCGTTGCAATAACCGCAGTGCTTGCAAACTTTGTTGCAGATTTACTATATGGCATACTTGACCCTCGAATCAAATATGGATGATACATGCTGTCGTTTCCAACCATCAGCCCTGAGCGCTATGCTTATTAGGTTCATATTTGTGTTTTCATCTATACAGTACTTAGTGTCACTAGGTACTGAATGAAAAAAATGGAGATAGTCTGGAAATGGGACTTCGAGAATATGTCATTCGACGAGTAATTTACATGATGCTCTTAGTTGTAGCTGTAGTTTGTTTCAATTTCTTCCTATTCAGACTTCCGACATTCTTGTTTGGGGCTAGCCCAATTAGCCTAATGCTCAGCGACGAACTTCGTCGTAATCTGACACAAGAATTGCTTGAATCTATGTACGCAAACTTCGGTCTCGTACCTGACCCAGACATCTTTGACTGGATCTACATGTTTTGGCGATATGTTGTCAGTATGTTCACAGGTAACTTTGGAGTTTCATTCTTAACCCAGCGACCAGTTATTGGTGAAATTGTTCAACGTCTACCCAACACATTGCTGTTGATGGGTACGTCTTCAATGGTAGCAATACTCTTAGGTATATGGACTGGTGTCAAGGTTGCTGCAGAGCCTGGCTCACGAAAAGATGTCAGTGCAGTCACAGTGGCGCTGTTCATATATTCTCTGCCTGTGTTCTGGTTGGGGATGATGCTTTTGCTTCTCTTCGGTTTCATGCTCCCAGAATGGACTGAGATCATGTGGGGTGTTCGATATGGATTCCCGCAATTCGGCACCATAAGTTATGAAGTCTGGGAAGTGGCTAGAACAGATCCGTACGGGGCGTTAATGGTTGCAGGTGACGTCTTGCACCATCTATTCTTACCGATGATCACACTTGGTGTCGGTGGTTATGGTGGATACTTTCTGTACATGCGCAATAACTTGATTGATGTCATGACAGAGGACTATATTTTGACAGCACGAGCAAAGGGTCTGGATGAGAACCAAGTGCTCTACAAGCACGGTCTGAAGAATGCAATGCTTCCTATGGTGACAATAATTGCAATGAATTTTGGCTTTCTGATAAATGGTGCGACGTTGACGGAAACTGTATTCACGTGGAGGGGACTGGGATCATACATATTCACCAGTCTTCTTCGTATGGATTATCCGGTCATCCAAACCATTTTCATGATCATTGCCATCACGGCGATATTAGCGAACTTCATAGCTGACTTGTTATACGGAGTACTCGACCCCCGAATCAAGTACGGATAGTCTGAGATAATATAAGCTGGGTGAGAACCACCCAGTTACTCTCTTTTTTTGCCCATCTAAAAAATTCTTATGATATTACCATCACGGCGATATACAAACTCCGCGGCGGACTTGCTGCATGGAGTACCGACCCCTGAACCAAGTATGGATGGTCTATTATTTGAATTGGGACTCATTTTCTTAGGTCACTCATTTGTTTTAATTCGATGTTCTATTTTTTTATTAGACAATCATTATAACAACACATTGAACTGTTTCTTATTACACATAGGCTTCTTGATACACAAGCCTTTTATTGTCCCCAATTAAATAAAATTTATCCGAATTCGACTCGGAATGAAAAGGAGATAGAGAGAATATGCTTACTAATAGAAATAAGCAAATGGTAGCACTCGCTTTTGCCGCTGCATTTATTTTCATGGCGGTATCACCTGCTCTTTCAGTAGCAGCTGATATACCAAGTGATCTCAATGCTGGTCCATACGTGGACAAACTTGTGTACAAAGTGATTGTAGACCCTAGTCAGACGATTCTCGCACTTCAAGCTGGAACGATTGAGATGGATAATAGCTTCTTTAATCCATCTTATCTCGAACAATTGGGTGCAGATCCTGACATCAGTATCTTTAAGGCTTTACGAAATGGGTACGGTCACATCACTATAAATTGTGACAAATATCCATTGAACATGACTGTCTTTAGAAGAGCATTCGCATTTGCGTTTGACAAATACCAAGTTACTCAGGATATTATGAATGGTCACTCACGTGAACAGGACTCATTGGTGCCCTATCCTAACGGATGGTGTATTGAGAACGACTTCACATACACCTACTATGATGACGAAACACCAAAGGCTATACAAATGCTAGCTGATGCTGGCTTCAAAATTGATGTAGGTACAGGATTCCTGCTTGCTCCTGACGGCAGTCCATTTGACGTCACTATCGAGTACGGATCCGGCTCAGAAGAGATTGCTGGTGGTACAGCACGGATTGGTGTTGAAGCCCTACGTCGTCTTAGCGTTAACGCTAAGGCAAAGGCTGCAGACTTCAACGAGTACATCTCAAGGCTGGACAGCCATGGCGATTATGACATGGTCTTCTTCGCAGTAAACTTCTACAGCAATGACGTCGACTGGCTTGCATACGAGTACTGGTCTGAGAACGCAGCTGTTAATTATCAGAACCCAACCAACTTCAGAAATTCAACCTACGACAGCTGGAGAAATCAGCTCCTCTACAATACAACCTACGAAGGTGTCTTTGAAGCAGCAGCTGCAATGCAGGAGATTCTCCATTACAACGTGCCCAGGCTCGTTGTATATGAGAACGAATACATGCAGGGTTACAGAAATGATGTTTTCAAGGATCATGTTGAAGATCTTGGTAGATACATCTCTGGTCCTTGGACCATGAGAAATATCAAGAAAATCGATGGATCATTTGGTGGTACAGTCACCGTTTCTCTTGGCCAGGAGCCTGACAGCTTCAACATATACGTCACAAACTCAGCTTACGCTGCAGCAATCAACACAGAGCTATGGTCATCACTCTACACCTTCGGTCCAGACCTTAACCCCTGGCCTGATCTCGCAGAGTCCTTCATTACCGAAACCCACACGACCAATCCAGACGTTCCTGAAGGTCATACTCGATTCACTATCGACATCATTCAGAATGCAACTTGGAGTGATGGTGTACAATTGACCGCAGATGATGTTGCTTTCAGCCTAACCTATGCTTTCGAAAGTGCACAATACGGTAACCCCGCAGGCACTGACACTGGTGACTTGGTTGCAGCATACGCACCTACTCCATTCAGAGTAGTATTTGAGTTCAGCACTGAGTCATACTGGCACTTCGGCAACTGGGCATACGACACCATTATTCCTGAACACATCTTCAATGATGTTACTGGAATTGGTTACGAAGGTTGGAACACCTGGAACCCGGTGTTTGATCCCGCAGAGCCAAACGTGAACTGTGGTCCGTATCAGATCACTGACATAGAAGCCGGTGAATTCTACGAGCTTAGTTACAACCCATATTACCACTATGCTCCTGATAGAACAGTAACCACAACAACAACAACAACTACAACAACAACTACCACTGTTCCAACAGACTTTGATTTCACTTTAGCAATCGTTGCTGGTGCAGTCGGTGCAGCTGTTATCATACTTGTTGGTGGCTTTGTTCTGCTCAGGCAGAAGTAGTCTTCAGAATATTAGGGGACATTTGTCCCCTTCCCTTTCTTTTTTTTCATTCTCATTTTATCATGAATCATGTGCTATTCAATCGCTACTTGATATTGCGCGAAAGAGAGCCTCTTTAATATGAAAATCATCATCATCATTGAGGTCCTAGAAAATGAAATTTGATAGAACTCGATTGAGTCTCATTTTGATTTCCGCTTTACCGTTAATTGTTGGTGCATTGCTTGCAGGAATGCTATTAGATTCAGCCTTAGTTGGTGAGGTCTTGCAAAATAATAGCCGCTTATATACAATTGAGGAGATTATTCTCCAAGCTGGAGTTTCCACCGGTCTTGGGACTCTAATTGTCTTTTCACTGTTCTATATAATTCAGAAAAGAGGACCCAGTACAAAAAGGACAATTGTAGCGTTTGTAGTTTCACCCATCCTTACAGCTTCATTCTTCATCCTTGGTCAGTCATTATTCCTACTTCTCTTCAAAGGATCGACTCCTTCTCTGTTACCAAGCTTATTGTCAATTGCTTCACTTGGAGTTCTGTTGATGTCATTCATCTTCATCATTATGGACTCGGTTCCACCCGTCATGAAGAATCTCTTTGTTGTGTTCTACGGAAGTGTATTTGGAACCTTTCTTGGAGTCATATTCATTACTGCGAGCATGTTTGTACTTGTGATATCTGTCGTAATTGAGGACTATTACTTAACGAAGTATTCTCCAGCTGCAGAAGACGTTATGATGATTGACACACCAGGTGATGATCCATTTGACTATGCAAGAATTCAATCCAGGGGCGCGGCTGTGGGAGTCGGTGACTACATCGCTTTCTCCCTAATCTCTGCACATTCGCTCTTATTCTTCCCTATACATGTGTGGGCAATGTCAATGTTGCTTGCCGTTGTAGGAATAATAATCAATGCAACGATTATTGCGAAAGAAAATGAAGTATTGCCAGGTATTCCACTTCCTGCGATTCTTGCCCTCTTTCCATGGGCGGTTCATCTCGTAGCAATGGCATTATTAGGAGCATAACTGCGTGGAGCGTAAGGATGATATGAATAACATAACAAAATTAGAAGTGTGATATTTGATGATAGCAAGTGAACGTACACAAAATATCATTGTCGTGTCAGTAATCATAATTGCTGTTGTAAGCTCTGGATTTCTAGTAAGTAATGCCTCGTATTATGGCGGTAGTTATTCACTTGCTGGAAGATTGGATGTAACATTAGTTGAAGTACGAGTTAGCAATATAGATCACACAAATGAATCTATAAAACCAGGTATTGGACTAACCTTCAATCTTGCCACAGATTCACTGGCAGATGGGAATGTTAGAATTACTTTCATGGGTGCATCAGTCCGACTAAATGACGACGCACTCTCGTATATGGCATTTAATTATGTACCCCCAGTTCAGGAACAGTACCTATATCCTGGATTCAGTAATAATTATACTTTGAGCAATACGGCGGTAGAGGATGTTGATAGACAGACTATTCTAGATGCTGATACATCTGGTATCTGGTTCTGGGAAATCAGTTTTAACTACTCCTTCATAGTTTTTGATGAACTTGGAACAATCATGTTCCGCGACTTTAGTTTCAACACAACAATAACTACAATCGTATAACCTAGGTCCAATCATTTATTCAGTCGGTGTTTGAGTTCTTTTATTTTCTCAACACTAACTGGATCTATTTCATAAAGTTCTGCTAACTCGACTGAAACCATATCGAGAAATTGTGTCAGTAAAAGCATCTCTTCTATTTGGGTTTTTCCAGTAGCTACAAGATTCATCGGGCCAAGTCCCATTTCACTATAGATATCATATGTTACATCAGTTCTTCTGCTTATTTTGGTGGACTCAAGACCACTTCTCAAAAAGACTGGCATGACCGAACATTCGTTTGTTTGTACAAAACTTTCAATCTCATTGTGATTGGATTCTGGTATTTCTGAATGGAATGCAAGTGCTTTGGAATTTTCATTGATCTGACATTTTGCTCTGTATGCGACAGGAGCTAGATGCCTAGCTCCAATGAATAGTGGCGTCTTTCCAATGAAAGATTCTGCGATATCTTCTGGAGGAGCGCGCCACTCATTCCAAGTATTGGATTTTTTGATAAGCACTTCTTCCAAATATTGAAAATTAGTTATCTTCATACCTGCTAGGCTTTCCACGACAGGTAAGACTGCAGAGAATATGAGTGGTAGTGCTGCCCTGGGTTGAAGTCCTTCTGGTAAGTGAATGATTGGATGCCTACTCTCTTGAGCCATCTTACCTCCTGAGGTCATTAATATAATTCTGGAACCAACCTCATTCGCCATAGATAATGATGACAAGGTTTCTTCAGTATTTCCTGAGTAGCTAATCGCAATTACCACCCATTTGTTATCTACATAGGTAGGGAGCAAATAATCTCTTGTCACACTAATTGGAATTTTCGATTCTTTAGATAAGAGGGCTCTTACATAGTTACCAGCAATGGAACTTCCTCCCATACCCAAGAAGCAAATTCCATTCAGCCCCTCCTTATGAAATTCTCTTGCAGTATTCAATATACTTGATTCAATTTGTAATGTGGTAAGTAATTGTGGGAAGTGATTCACCAAGTTTTTCATATTATCAGGCTTAATGGATGAAGGAAGTTTCATGATATTCGTTCTTTCCTTATTATTCGCACCTTTAAGATAATTGTTTCATATTATGTAGGTCTCAAATTAGACGAGAACACTAAAGTAATACGAATCATCCTCATTGAGATGAAAAATGGTCCCTGTGTAAAAGGATTATCAAAAACATAGAATATCTGTGGTGCAATATTGATTTCAGAACAAATCAAGTTCAAAGTCGGAGAATCAGAGCTTTCGGGAATACTAGAAAAACCAAGAACTGGAGCAAGTTCTGTAATCTTAGTACTTCATCCACATCCCCTAGATGGGGGCGACATGAACAATCCTGTTGTTAGTTCTTTGGTCAATACTTTTCTTGATATTGATTTTGCAACATTTAGATTCAATTTCAGAGGAGTTAACATAAGATCAGACTATGATGGAATTCCTGGGGCTGTAGATGATGCAACTGCTGCCTTGAGAATACTGGAACATCTAGGACTTAATTTGAAAGGGATTGCTGGGTATTCATTTGGTGGTTCTACAGCTTTACGATTTAGTACAACCAACAGAGTTGATTTTGTGGTTTCTGTAAGCTCTTCACTTGCTCTCTTTCAGGAAGGTGCCTACCAAGCAACACAACTCGCTCAGATCGATTGTCCAGTCCTCATGATTCATGGAGCTTCTGACTTGACAGTTCCTCTTGAAAATATGAATGACATCTCCACGCAAATTAACGGTGAGGTCAAATGTGTATCCATTGAAAATGAAGGCCACTTCTATCATCACTCTCTCACCCAAATTCAAAATGAAGTGAAGCTGTTCATGAAGACTATGGATATTAACCGCACTCACATGGGGTAATTTTAAGAGTATATCTTATTGATGACGAGTAGGTGACGAATGGTGCTCAAGGCCTTGGTGTTCGATATGGATGGTACTATTACCAAACTTGCACTACCATTAGAGGCAATGAGATCGGACACAAAGGAATACTATATTGCAAAAGGATTGCCTGCTGAGATCCTGGAACCTGCTGATGGTATATCAAGTTCCACTGCAAAGGCAAGAGATTATTTTCTATTCAATGGGTACTCACTTGATGACTGGATTATTATGGAGCGTGAAGTAGATATCATTCTCGATAGACATGAGGGTTCTGCAGCGGAAAGTGCGGAGCCTCTTTCTGGAGCCCTTGAGGTAGTGAAGAAAATTCGTGCTCTTGGATTTCTCACAGCCATTCTTACGAACAATGGTCGGAGCTCTGTAGATAAGATATTGACGCAGATACCACTCGTTGAACACTTTCAAATCATTCAGACTAGACATGAGTCTCCACTTCCCAAGCCGCATCCTGATGGACTCGTGAAGATTATTGGTGACTTGAATGTGGGGCCAGAAGAGGCTGTGTACATCGGTGATGCACTAATAGATGGTACAGCTGCGGATCGAGCAGGGATTGAATTCTGGGGTGTTGCAACAGGAGAAACTTCTGCAAGTGCATTATTAGATGCAGGAGCAACGCAGGTGTTTGAATCACTTGATTGTATTCTTGAAGAAGTTCTATCAAGAAAATCAAAAATGGTCTAGGAGTATATGGCCATTTGTTAAGTATACTTTTTCGATACTGACTTGTTGTTAAATCACATTCTAGTAAGTCTATTCGTGTTTCTGAGATTTTTATAGACGACTAAAAACTTCTATCAGTTTGGCTTGAAACTTGACCTAGATGTAGTCTTAGAGTATCAAATATCTGTTTTATAACGAACTGAAGGTTATATACACATTCGCGACTAAGTATAATGTGACAGGCAGTATTTTCGATGATGACATCGGTGATCCATCAATAGGTACTTCTAGTGCTGTTGAAGAAAAATTGTCATCAAAGAAACTGGATCGAAACGATAGCACGCTAGAGGTTAACACAGACATGTCATCGATTGACGAAGGAACATATTTGGTACTCCGTTCTGCATCCGGAGCATTCACCTGCCGCTACCCACCAGTGCCAAAGAAGTGGAATCCAGTTGATAGACCTCATGTCGCTTTGCTTCTACCTGACGTTAAAGGAATCTTTCCAGTATATCTCTCACAGCCAGAAGAAGAATCTTCAAACTCGTCAACCTATCTTGTGACAAAGGACCTATCAACACTTCCAACCAAGTCCATCATTGAAATTAGACATGGAAACTCACATTTTGCCTACTACCGACGAGATAATGGCTCTTGGACAAAGGTTGCTGAAGCCAGTGATCCTTTCGTTGTGGAAGTATTCTCACATGGCTATGCTCCCATTGAAATGAACATGATTCCCACAATCTGATTGAGGTATTCCTTATACTTTCTACTTGTAACGATTTTTAATCAATTGGATTTGAAAAACTGGGTGCGGTAGCGCGACAAGGTCAAAGAATGAGAGGCGCCGAAAAATCGTTTGCTTGCGTTTTTTTCCCAAGAGGGAAAATTTGAGGAGGAGAGGATGTGTTAGGATTTCAGGAGGGAGTTGGCGCCTCTCACGCTTCACTATTAATTAATACAAATTTGTATATAAGAATTGTGGAATATTCAATAATACTATGGAAAATTTGTAAATATCGCAATATTGAGATTTCATTCTGCGATAAATACAAAATACTCCCTTTCGTTCTCACTTTGACTTAAAAAAATAAGTAAAAAGATCGAATGAAGTCAAAATACCTAGCTAGACTCTTCGCAATACGCATTTTCCTTAAATATATTCTAAACTATTAAATTGTAAGGGCCAGGGGGTCCTTCTCTCTCAGAAACAATGTTTCTCTCCATGTTCTCTACGGACCCCCTTTCTCTCTCTCTATTTTTTGTGTGTTGAAAAATGAAGAATACATAGATTCTCAGAAGTATCTTCATTTCGTTCACATCTTATTGAAGCATGATATCGTGTAAGTAACAGTTTGACTGTGAACAAGTCTAAGTCAAGAGCTATCTTATTCATATTTTCACCGCTCTCCATGAAATCTCTAAGTTCTTGAGGTATATTCTCTCCGCGTGACTTGAAATTGATCTCAAGATTATCATCATCCGTTTCCATTACGATTGAAATTATTGGCTGGTCTTCGACTCTATTCTTGTAATGATAAGATATCAAGCTTTGAAACACCAACAGCAGGAAGTCATCAGCCAACACAGCATGATCTTGCAGGTTCACATGCTCGATGCTGAGGTTCCGTGCTCCAATCATTTGGTCTGTGGAATTCACTGCTTCCTTGAGAACTTGCAGTAAATTCACTGGCCATAATACTTGATGTTGTCTTTCTCTGATTCTCATGAGGTCGGTGACCTGCTGATTCACAATTATTGCTTCTCTACTAAGGTCTCTCGCAACAGCTCGAGTCTTACTATCATCTTCACTATTCTGGGATGCATGTTCTAGGATATCGAGGTAAGTAACCATGCCTTGGAGGAAATTCCCTAATTTATGAGTCCACATACTGAGATAGAAATCACTCTCACGTTTTGATTGGTTCAACTCTTGTGTTCGTTGAAAGACTTGGCTTTCTAATAGTTTATGGGGGTGAATGATTGATGTCACAAATTGTACAGTTGCTATCAGAAGAAATCCTGCGATTATTGTAGTCATCCAGAGTAACTCGGCAATCTGAAGTGGGTCCCATAGAACTATGATAAAGACTGTTCCTGTAATCCAGAGAATGAGGGCTAACATCAAGGAAAGGTCTATCGGGTCTTTAGTCTTCCGCCACTTTTGAAAGAGGCGTGGGAGGGCAACAATCTGGCAAATTAAATAACCAAGGGAGATTATTGTTCCAATCATTGTAAGTCCTTGAATTCCTCCTTTTGAGGTCACCATAATGAACACTGGTTCACTACTGAAAAATAGCTACAAACTTATGCCGGGCATAATTATGGCTCCCCATGTGATTAATAGAAAGACGCTTGGTCTTGACGGTTTTAGATCGCCAGTGAATGAACCGAGAAGAACACTCGGAATTATTATTAAAACAAAAGCTATGGCTAATGTCCGATTTCTGTCTTTGTCAGAAAAGAACACAGACCAGTTCGCTGAGGATGGATGTGAAAGAAGGAATAGGAATGTCCAGAGGATTAAGTTGGCACTCATCAGTAGAAGCATCAGATGTCTTACTTCCCGATTTTGAGAGAATGAAACAAATGAATATGTTAGAACAGCACCTGCTGAAACTACCAGCAAGAATGAAAGAATTACAAAACCTAGAGTGAATTCATTTAAGCCCAGGATATTCCACGCAAAACCAGAAATTCCAGTAATCACAAAACTGAATAAAAACAATGCAAACAGTAATAGTACTACTTGGCTCTCCCATGGTGATTTTTGGATCTTATCCATTAGAGTCCCCTATCTGACATTCTGTTTACAAATAACTGAAAATCGATATGTTTGCCTACCGATAAGTATTATGATATTCTTTAGAAGTTAGAACTCGAGTATACCCTCTCTCAATTCATATCAACAATGCTTATATGCTATTAACTCCTATTATATCTTGGATAGGGGTCCAAACGCGAATCTGTCACTCCCCTCCCCTCCTCTCTTCTCCTTATGGACCCCTCCTCCTCTCCTCCCTTTTCTTGTACAAACATTATCTTGCCAGCAAGTTTTAAAGGAGTATGAATTTTTCCAAGCCAAGGCGAGTAACCGTGTCAATGGCAAAGAAAGCAGTAGATAGCACCCTCAAACGAATTTTGAATTACACAGCAGAGATAATCATGTCTATTATCCTGTTAGTGACTATATGCATACCTTTGGCATTCACTATTCCAATGTGGTTCCAGCACGTAATCTTTGATGTCCCACGACCGGAACTATCAATCAATCCTGCTGCATGGTTTGGTCTTGATGGCACACTCTGGATAACTCTGGGTCTTGCACTCGTGAGTGTGTTTATTGCATATCTCTATATCCTAAAACTCAAACCTGGAGTAACTTCTGATTCTGTGAAAGATGAACCTGATGAGGAAAAGGACGTAGGTGATGAAGCTCCAGTTGATGAAGAAACAGAAGACAGTGCAGTAGAGGATTCGCCTGAAGATGTTGCAGAGGACATTCCCTTAGAAGATCAAGAAGCAGAAGAAGAACCAGATCTTGATGAGATTGAAGAATCAGTAGAAGAAAAGAGCGAAGAGGATTAATAAATTCCATCTGCGCTCAATTCTCAATATATCTCCATCAGGAATATTCTAAGCTAATCCTACTTTGTTTGCAAGTTTATCAACAAGTTCAGAGAAGGCAATTGCCACCTTTGAATCAGGCTCTTCAATTACAAAGGGAGTACCCTTGTCACTCAAAGTAATTACTCTTGGATCCAATGGAAGTGTTCCAAGATGTTCTATTCCATACTCCTCTGATGCTTTCTTAGCCGCTCCCTCGCCAAAGATCTTGTATGATTCACCACATTTTGGGCAAACGAATTCTGACATATTCTCGACAATTCCCAGAATGGGAACGCCCATCTTCTTAACGAGTTGAATAGCTCTCCGAGCGTCTAGAACGGCTACTTCTTGCGGAGTAGATACTATTACCACACCATCGATATCTGGAATTGATTGAAGAATACTAAGAATCTCATCACCTGTTCCAGGTGGTAGATCCACTACGAGAATATCTAGGTCTCCCCATCTGACATTTGCAAGAAATTGACTGATGGCCTTCGCAACCAAGGGACCTCTCCAAGCAACAGCATCATCATCCTTCCTAAGAAGAAATCCCATACTCATCACTTTCATATCAAGAGGACCAAGTATTGGTTCGATGAACTCGTCATCAACAGCTGGACGTTGTCCTTCAAGACCTAGCAATTTTGGTACATTGGGTCCATAGATATCAACGTCGAGAATCCCTGTAGATTTCCCTCTCTTAGCAAACGCTGCTGCTAGATTAGTTGCAACTGTTGTTTTGCCAACCCCTCCCTTGCCTGAAAGGATTACAATTTTGTGCTTTATTCCCTTCATGTTTTCAGCGACATCAGGAGGTACCATTGACTTAGCCATAGTAATCGAGGAAAACGCACTTGATGAATTCTAATAAAGCAATGGATATGACTCATGATTCAGAATGATTTTTCTTGATACACCCTGAGAATTCGTTTTGCCAATTGTTCATTTGAGGCAGCTACAAAATTCATCATAACATCTGATTCAAGGGAACTAACAAACCTCTCTCCGTTTAAGCCAACAACATATCCACCAGCTTCGAAGACCATATGGGTACCACAGAGATGTATTATTGGAAGGAGGTTTCTCACATCAACCATGGCATCAAGAAAGCCTGCAGCAGTCCAACACAGATCAAGAAGATTGCTTGCTGTTCTCCGAGTATCATGGACTGATTTTATTGTTCTTACTGAACTCTCAACGAACGATGGATCAAAGGTTCTCTTGGTATCGTAGGAGATAATCGCATTCTCTAATGCAATAGGTTCTGCAACCTTAACCCTCTTCCCGTTTCTTGTAACTCCCTTTCCTTTGATGGCGATGTAAATTTCATCTGTAAACACTGAATCAATTATGCTTATCTCCGCGTCATCAGAGGTCATGATATCCTTGTATGGAACAACAGCAATTCCAATCGACACAAGTGGAATTCCCCTCTTCAAATTAGCTGACCCATCAATCGGATCAACTAGCGCAAGGTATTCTGGTTTCTTGTCAGTTCCGATGATTCCCTTTTCTTCAGATAAAATTGTAAAATCAATACCTGAACTCTGAAGTACTGCAATTATCTCATCCTCCGCCTTTATGTCTAATAATAAGATCCTGTCTCCATATGGATTCACTTCTCCTGTGTGTTCAGCAGCTTGGTCGAGATTTTCAAGTATGGAGGTCTTTGCAGCAGATACCGCATCTTTGAGGGTCTTTAGCGTAGTCATTGTATGCCACAGTCCTTTCATTTTGAACTCTCTATATCACTTGTGTGGTTTGGTTATATTACCAATCTAAAATATAGCAGAAAACTCCAAGTCTTTGTAGTAACCACGTTAGACAAGACCTTAAAAGTTTCAATAAAAATATAGATTTGTTAAGCATTACATGGTGGTTTCAATGGGCTTCCTAAGCGGCAAGAAGAAAGTAAATACTGAACGTGGAATTCTCGAGATGAAGGGTACAATGAATGCGTTGACCCTGAGAAAAAGAAGACTCGAAACTAGAATGGTTGAGGAGCAAAAATCAGCAAAGGAAGCAATGTCCCAAGGAAATCGGAGTATGGCTAGGTCTCATCTTAGTATTGTTGTAGATCTAGAAAATCGAAAGGGGCGATATCAACAACAGTTCTTGACCCTTGAAACTGCATTGTTAAATCTGGAAGAAGCAAAGACCCAGGCTGAAGTCTTACGAGCATTCACTATTGCAAATGATGCCTTAACAGAAGCTCGGTCACTTCTCAGTCCTGAAGAAATTCAAATGCAGTTAGACAAATTATCTGAGTCTTTCGAACACATTTCAATAGCAGGTGAACTACTCTCAGAAGACCTCACCGGTGCAGATTCCACTGTTGAGATGGATGAGCGAGTTGATCGACAGCTTGATGCTATGGAGGCTGAGATTCTTTTAGAGAAGGAAGGTGTTCTCCCACCCCTTGAAGTTGAGGGTACCATAAAACCTGCTGAAGGAACAGCTGAGAAAGCTGGTGAGAAACGGATTGATGATTTATTAGCTGACCTTGAGAAGGAAGCAAAAGCTGAACGTGAACGAGAGGCTGAAGGCTGAAACTCTAACCCCTCTACTTTTCAACAGGTGCGATGAATAATGGATGTTAGATTAGTTGTATTCGACGTTGATGGAACGCTAACTCAACATAGCAGTGTTTGGTGGAGATTGCATGAATTATTTGGCACGACCAAAGAAGGTCGACTCTATTTTGATCAGTATTTCGCAGGAGAAATAAATTACGAACAGTGGGCTGATTACGATGCAGCCTTGTGGACTGGAGAACCTGTATCAAAAGTGATGGAGATTGTATCAGCAACGAAATTGGTTGCTGGAGTTCGTGAAACAGTGACTGCACTCAGTGATTATGGGATTAAGACAGCTATTCTTTCTGGAGGTCTTGATATTATGGCTGATGATATTGCTCGAAGAGCTGGCATAGAGTATGTATTGACCAATAAACTCGGTATCAATGATGGCGTTCTTACTGGAACTGTGGAGAATATAATCGGTTGGGCTGAGAAAGCGGAACATATTCACACAATTCTCGATTATTTCAATACAACTTTGGAAGAAACTGCCTTTGTAGGAGATGGTCGAAATGACATCAGTGTCCTATCAATCGTAGGTCTCTCAATTGCCTTCAATCCTGAAGATCAGGAAGTGGCTGATACAGCTCAAGTTGTAATCCGAGAGAATGATCTTCGAGCTATACTTCCTCATGTCATATCGGGCTTCCAAAAATGAGGAGTATGTATACATATGCTTCAAGCAGAAATCATTTGATGTTTGTATATCTCTCTCCTCCTCCCGTATTGAGGAGAACTACTTCTTCGTCATAATCGATTGTACCCGACTCAATAAGATTTCGGAGTCCTGCAATTCCAACAGCACTTTCAGGACAAATATCGAGACCTTCTAATTTTCCAGTCATGCGACGGATTGGTTCGATGTCATGTTCAGCCACCGCCACAGCTCCTCCCCCTGAACTTCTAATGGCATTAAGAATGAGCCTTCCAGCAAATGGGCTTGGAACATGAAGACCCAGAGCTAAGGTTTCACCATTAACCCATGGTTCAAGATTATTCGTTCCTTTTTCTATTGCTCTGACAATTGGTGCGCAACCGCCACTCTGCGCAGCATACATTCTTGGTCGCTTACTTCCGATGAGTCCTAATGCTTCAAGTTCTTCAAAAGCTTTCCAAATACCTATGATTCCCGTACCTCCACCTGTTGGGCAGATGATTGCATCAGGTACGTTCCAACTCATCTGTTCAGAAATTTCAAACCCTAGAGTCTTCTTACCTTCAACGCGATATGGTTCCTTTGTTGTTGAAAGGTCCATCCAGTTTTCATTCCTCTTTCTCATCTCTTGCCCAGCGTCAGATATTGTTCCACTAACACGAACTGATTCCGCACCAAAGAGCTTGCAAGACTCAAAAAACGGTTCAGGTGTATCATCTGGCATGAAGATATGAGCTGGAACTCCTGCGGCTGCACTATATGCACTTGCAGAAACTGCAGCATTACCAGCTGATGGAAGAGCAAAGCTTTTAGCTCCAAGTTCGAGATTCTTAGAAACTGCAGCACAGAGACCCCTATCTTTGAAACTCCCAGTTGGGTTCTGTGTTTCATCCTTGATCCGTAGCATTCGAAGACCAAGATGTTTCCCTAGATGTCTAGACTGAAGCAAAGGTGTCCATCCTTCACCAAGGCTGATTATATAGGAAGGTGACTTCACAGGTAGTAACTGTGAATATCTCCACATCGAATTTGTTTCTGTAGGAAACTCACCAGAGTCTATTTCTTCTCTTACTCCAGCGATATCATAGATTGCATATAATGGTCCTCCACATACACAGTATGCATTGATACTATCTGCAGAATGTTTTCTCCTACAATGAGGACATTCAAGATGAGATATATGAGAAATCAAGGTACACACCTGAAACCTAGACTATATGTAATTCCGCATACTTGTTGATAAGCATGTAGGATTGATGGAATGGACATCCAATTTGGCAATTCACTAAAGAGCTGGGATAATAATCAAAGAAGAAGCCCAAACTATTTGTTTCCCCATCATGTCTTAATATGGCTAACTTA
>JAUWOU010000242.1 GCA_030612005.1 Candidatus Thorarchaeota archaeon
CAAAGAAAGGGAAGACCTCCGTTGATGGAGCTCACATCTATGCAGGTCTCAAAATGAAGGATATTCCAAAGGATACTCAATGCATTGTAGACCTGTGGCAATGGCACGAAGATGCTCCACCAGAACAAATTCAGGTGAAACTTAGCTAGGACTCACAGCGAGTTTATGCTCAATCATAAATATCAAGTGACTGGTCCAATTCATCTGTTTCCTTTACACCAGCAAATCGAACAAGCGCCACACCAATTATTGCAATAATACCCGCAAGTAAGGTGATTATTTCTGGAGGTTCCCCAAGTACAAAATCACCAGCTATGCTAACAAATGGTATGAGGAAGAGAAACGAAGAGGCCTTAGGAGCACCTATAGTTTCAACAGCAGTGAAATAGAGAACATATGCTAAGCCAGAGGCCAACACACCTGAAAAGAGCAATCCAAGTATAGACCAAACATCAAAGATTAGAATCAGTGTTGTTCCCTCCATTAACAATAGAAAGATGAATGGAAGAATCATCAATGAAGATGCCGCGTGCTTTATTGTCATGACAATGAATTTGTTTGCTCCCTCAAGATAGTGAAGCGTGATAGTGTATGCTCCCCACGCGGTCATAGCAATTAGTGATAATATGATTCCGAGCTCCAGACCAGGTGAAATAACCAATGAATTCCAAAGGAAAACTAACCCACCAGTTAGACCTAGAAGGAAACCAATGACCTTCAATGGAGTTAACCGTTCTTTGAAATAGTACACACCATAGAGTAGAACGATTATTGGGCTGAGGTTTACAATTATTGAGCCGGTACCTGAGGTAACAAATTCAACGCTCATATGCAAGGCCATGACAAAGATAGCTGAAGCAAATGCGCTCAGAAGAAGCATCTTCTTGTATGGTGTTATCTCTTCAAGGATCACATTAAGACCCTGTTTCTTGTATGCTATTACTACAATCATAGTGAATGTGCCGATAATGTATCTAAAGAGAGCATAGAGAATACCTGAAACTCGAATAGGGTCAATTCCCGACAAGAAACGAGCTATAACGAAATTTATCCCCCAGAGAAGGATGACGGTAGCTAACATCAAATACGGTCTTCGAGATGACACAATTTCTCTGAAGCGGGCCGCTACTTAGCGATAGCGGTTATGGTCACTTGTGGTAAGTCAGCACGGTATCTTCGGAAAGTGGAACTAGTTTCAAGAATGGACTTGCTGCTTTTGATGCTCGTTCCACAATACTCGAACCATGCGCCTTGACCATTGACATAGGGACGCTTGACGGAATATGAACTTCTAATTCTTCGGGAAGTTCAACTAAACCAATCTCTATCTGATGCTGGTTTGCAGAAGACCCAAGTTCAATGTGAGAGTTACCACTTAGAGTTGGCAAAGAATCCACAATTAATGGTTTCTTGGTAGTAAACCATGCTTCTGGCACACCAGCAAGAATAATCAGATTGGATCCCTCTTCATAGAGTAGCATATCTCTAATTAGAAGAATGAAGTCAGCAGCAGCAATCACACTTGATCCAGAACCACCACTACCCCCAAAGGTCCGTGGATTCACAAAATCAGGAAGATGGTAATCGTCAGCAAAGAAATCAAGAACTCTCTGAAATATGGGTTCTACGAGATTTCTTTGTTTTGTCATGGTATAGTAGTGTGCTAATCGAAGCGCTAAGTGACTTGAATACCGTTCATTAGGTTGGAAATATTTCCATAGGTCACCAACAATCCGACGATTCGCAATTTTACCGCACAACATCTCCAAAAATTCAGGTTCGATTTCAGATATCTGAAGTAATGCAGCAGCAGATAGAACATCTAGTATCTCACGCTCAACTTGTTGCATTGATGAATCGGTTGGTCGTAACCAGCGAGCATTTTCAATATCCTTAGCCGCTTTAGATACAAATTCTTGATACTGTGTAATAGTTTTCCCAATGGTAGTAGTGAGTTCTTCGTCATGCGATTCCTTGAAGAATCTGTATGCAGTCTTTAGCGCTGCAAGATTCCATAATTGATTTTCAAAATCCGAGATTACACCTTCTTTTACCACAAGATAGGGTTCCAAAGGTTGCTCATCCTCGATGGTGGATTTAGCCTCAGTTGTAATCATAGCTGTACCCATTAGTTTCTGAATTGCAGTAATAACTCCAGATGCATGTTTTCGAAAATGTTGTAGAGTGTCACCAGATATCCGTGCATCAGCAGCGTGTTCATAATACTGAAGAAAGCCCCAAAGCATTGGACTGAATATTGTGGTGTCTAGAGGACCATCGGGAATGGCTCCCTTAGAAATCATCTCGGTCACTATTTTCTCTGTGACATTACAACATCCAGAACGAACCAAAGCAAGAAGAATACGCATTCGTCCTTTCCAGCTAATAGATGCAAGATGAGATTCTTCAGGAAACATAACAGGAAATGCTTGGATGACAAGAGATACTGTTGCTTGATTAAATGCGGAATCGATACGGTCGTCAGGATAGGTTGCCGCTACTCTGTCGTCCGCAAAGTCGAACCATCTCCCCACAGATTCGTCACGGTCGTTGTCTGTTGGATCAAAGGCAGGGACATCATCGTCCTCGCTATTACCGGAGAGTGGAGAGCCGAAGATTATACTTTCTGAACCAGCAGGAGAAAGTGATACATCAAATCGTAGTACAATTGTAGTTAACCCAGTTATTGATTTGGTTTCAATATCCTGTTGAGTAGACATTGCGATGACTGTATTGGGGAGGTCAACATCATCACCTTCACCCATGATAATTGCAGTTGGTTTCTTATTGACCATAAGAGCAAGATTACCGTTCACAAAGAGCATAGCTCTCTTAGTATCGTACTTGGCAGCTTCTATTAGTTCGACTCCAAGGGGTGACATTGGACGTACAACAGCATAGAACGAAAAAGTAGTCTTTTCTAATCCATGGTTTCTGAGAGTAATTTCATTGTATACATACTCTGAATTATCCTTAGTGATGTGGTAGACATGTCTAGAAAACTCAACGGATTTGATCTGGGTTTTCCATTCATAGATCTGGTCCTCAGTTGATACCAGTTTAAGTTGAGGACCATCCTTCCCTATCAATGCTGGAAATTTCAGCTCATCGTTTTCAAGAAGCCAGAAATCAATGGATCCATAATCAAATCGAGGTGTAACAAGTCCACGTGAATCTGCAATTCCATGTCGTTTTGAACCAACACCGCCAATATTGGACCAATTTCTAAACATGGTGTTGTGCAATTCAGTAACAAGTTCTGCTTCAGTATCGATATCTTTCAGGGAAAGAAATACCCATGATGGACACATCCAAGGTTCAGCTTCAAGGTATACTTTTGCATTGATGCGCCCCCGGAGATAGCTTACTTCTTGATAAGGAAGCATACTCTTGTCTGGCAGTGTTAACCCATGATTTTTTGCAATCCTTCTGAATCTCTTCAGTCGGGCAAGCTCATCCAGTATCAATATCGAACCTCTTGAACTAATATGATTCATGTCAAAGTGCCTTATTTGTGATATTCGTCTGTTGGTATTGCTAGTTGTTGACAACCCTTAATAGACAATAACTGGACGGAACACTGAATTCAATAGAAGTAAGCACAAACACTTAAGCACAGCCACAAAATCGCGAGGGATTCCTAATGGCAGAAGTTCTGACAAAACCATCAAGTCGTATCAGAAACATGGTTGCAAAAGAACTACGCCTTATCATCAAAGACAAAGTTGCCATCCTGCTCATCTTCCTCCTTC
>JAUWOU010000160.1 GCA_030612005.1 Candidatus Thorarchaeota archaeon
TTCTATTGCATATCTAATGTAATCGATAGGTCCTGAGAGAATCACTCCATCTGCAATCTTTCCAGCTAGTTTCAACATCTGGGGTCCTCGAACCCCATAGAAGATAGGTACTTTGACTGGCTCATTGATTCTGAGACTGAATTCGCTGAGGTTCATTAATTCGGTTTGTATCGTGACTGATTCTGTTTTGAAAAGCTGTCTGAGCACCTGAGTAGCTTTGCACAGCTCAGTAACTGGTCTAGTCAGCTGTTTCCCCTGTTTGATGAGATCTTGAATCCCTCCAACTCCTATTCCTTGGACGTACCGACCATTTCCAATCTCTTGAAGAGTAAGGGCGGCTCGTGCGATAGTAGCAATGTTGTGAATCGTGATTGGCACAATCCCAGTTCCCACTCTTACATCTCTGGTCTTACTTAGCAGATCCGCGATGAGGATAGAAGTTTCTTGCCCAATCCCAATATCCTCTCCCACCCAGATTCCATCAATTCCTAGTGAATCTGCGTTCTCACCTATCCAGCTGGTAGCGTTCACATTCATACTTGTAGTTATACCAACGCTTGCTCTATACATAGTCAGTAACCTGTTACAATTCTACTACATTTCTCATTATTGTACTTTCCATTATCCACTTTTCATTATTCATTGAATAAAGATACGTATTTCTGTGTCTTTGTAAGTATACAGGACTGATTGAATTGACTAGAATTGTCTGGGGAATTACTGGATCTGGTGATAGAATAGAAGAGATTCTAAACAATATGATTCAGTTGAAGAAAGAATATGATTTCAAAATTACAGTGATAGTTTCCAAAGCTGGGGAACAGGTACTTCGATGGTACAAGCTATGGACTAAACTCCGAGCATCCTTTACTAAAGTGACGACTGAAACGAATGCCAATGTTCCTTTCATTGCTGGTCCTTTACAGATTGGAAAATTTGACCTATTACTTGTAGCACCCCTTACAGCTAACTCAACTGCAAAGATAGCTCATGGGATTGCTGATACTTTAATCACAAATGCGGTTGCACAGACACTGAAGGGAAGTACACCAGTCATTCTATATCCCGTAGATCAATCCAGTACATCTATTGAAACGGTGGGGCCTGATGGTATTGAATTTACTATTAATCCTCGAGTAATAGATTTGGAAAACGTAGAACGTTTACGGAATATGAAGCGTCTAAAGATACTCGGTTCCCCTTCTGAGATTGGGAGTTCTGTTAGCAATATTATCAAAATGAAAAGAGAGAGTGACTGAACCTATGGACCTGCCTGACGGATTCGAATTTGGAATAGTTAAGACTGATGAAGAAGTGGAGGAATTACTGAAATTCCATTCTATTGTTCATCCTGATGATGACACAGAGGAACTGCGGAGACAGATTGACCATCTACCTGGATTTAGCAGGGAAATGAATTACTATATTCGTGATCTCGATAAAGGCATCATAGTATCAGCTCTAAATTCCATTCCTGGTGTATGGAATTATGAAGACATTCCTCTTCAAAATCTTGAATTAGGTTGGGTTGGTACTTTGAAGGAGTATCGAAGGAGAGGTCTAAATCGATTATTACAGACACACTTTGACAGTGTATTTTTCAATGGCAAGTATGATCTTTCCACGATTCAAGGAATCCCCTATTATTATCGTCAGTTTGGGTACGATTTTGTTATTCCAATGGACCGAACAGTCTGGACTCGTACAAATCAGATACCCCCATTTGATACGGAAAAACCTCCAGAGTACATGAAACTCAAAGTCCGACTTGCAGAGAAGAAAGACATCCCTACTATGATGGAGCTATTTGATGAACATAATCGTGATTTGTTGGTATACGTTCCTAGAAGTAAGGAGCTCTGGGAAATTCAGGAGAAGTATAAGCGTCAGTTTGAGAATGATTTCCTAACGTATGTGTTGATTGATGGTTCCAAAACTATTGGATACTTCCGACTTGTCAAGAACATCAACAAGGATAGTCCACCCAATAAGTCCACTATGAATGTGATTGAAAGTAGCATTCCAACATATTATGGTGTGCTTCGAGTGTTTCAGTTTATACGTGAAGAAGCACTGCAAAGCAATATCCCTCTTCTTAGCTCTCAGGGTCCTTCTTGCAATAACCTATCCAAAGTTATGGAGAATTATGGTGGATACGTTGGAGACGGCTGGAAGTATCAAATTCGCATCCCAAGTATGGTTGAGTTTCTAAAGAAGATATCACCAGTTCTTGAAAAACGTCTGGAAGGAACCATGTTCGAAGGCATCACTTATGATCTTATCATGAACACCTTTCAGAATTGCTATGTTCTCAAATTCTCTAATGGTAAGATAGTTGATGTTACAGATTTGGGTCCACAGGAGGTGGATGAGAATCGTGCATTCCGTTCCCCACGTAATGATCTCGTAAGACTAGTCCTTGGTGCTTACAGCATCAAAGAGCTAAACCAGAATAATATAGACTTCATCGTTAGTAGTGGTGTAAGATTGATTGCTGAAACACTCTTTCCTAAAATTGAGAGTGCAATATACCTATACTTTTGCTAATAACCTAAATCTTACATATTATGGTGAGTGAACCTCAACTGTAAAAAATTTCTATGTTCTACCCTTCTCCTGCCAGTGTCACCACCTCTTCGTAATTCTAGTGAATTACAAAAATTAGCAAGAGCTTTGTCGACCTTCATCGGGATGGGATCCCTCCTGAAGACCTGGCTTCCTTCTCCTGTACTGCTGCTGGAGCATCACTTCCAGCGACAGAGAGCGTTTCCACAGTTCTTACCACGGCGGGGTCATTATCACTCCTGTTAGCTTCATCACTGAAACTAGCAAGGCTCGTCTGAGCAAAGTGAACAGCCGCGGACTCTCCAGAACCCGAGGATAGTTCTTTTGTAGAGAGTAAGGACTTCCCTTTTGACAATCTCTTCGAGATTCTCCGTTGGGCTTTCGGACGCGCACGTCGGTTAGTTGTTCCACGAACAACTGCCCTAGTCCACAAACCTAGTCCTCTCACAGAGTGCAGTGACTTTGTGAGCGTAAGCAAGCGTGCAGCAATGTTGGCACTACCATTTAGATCAGCATTGATACTGTAACCGCAGACTGGACAATGGAAGTAATTCTGCTTGGGTCTTGTTCCCTTGCTTCCGCACTTCCAACACATGATGGAGGTCCATCCTTCAGGAACTGCCCTGAATCGAGGGTCCTTTCCCTTGACCTTCCAACCCTGTTGAGCCAGTCCGTGTCTTAGACTATCTGTGATTCTTGCAAAGGCCCAAGAATGTATCATTCCTCTGAACCTTCGCCCTCGGTAGTTTCCTTTCCTTGCACGCATTCGTATATTTTTCAGGCGACCAATAGCAACATAGAGTGTGTAATTCTTGGACAATTCGGAGATGTAATCAAGAAGCTGACGTACAAGATATCGGTCATACTCCTTGGCAACATTCTCTCTTTTGGAACGCATCAGACGAAGTTTCTCTGCAACCCTATCAGATGGTAGTCCATTGTTTCTCCGGGTGTACATCTCTCTTTGTAAATCTGCAACAAGTCTATCATATTTCTTGATGACATCGACTTTCTCCCTCTGGACAAAGTATCGAGTTTCTCTTGTCTTTTCTGGAGTGAGAAGGGTAGCACAAGCTGCCTTCTCGATACCCAAGTCTATTCCAAGTATGGCAACAGGAAGAGATTCTTCTGGAGAATCGTCAATAGGAATCCTAACAGCAATGGTCACCCACCACTTCCTTTTTCTGTCAGTGAAGAGTTGTACCGCCTTCACTTCCCCCCGTCTGATCTGATTCAGATGGAAGGGAGAAATCTTGAGAGGAATATTCAATCGATCATGTCGGATTCTCTTCTCAGGTGCTGAGTCAAGAGAGTCCCTGATATCCAACCACCATCGAGAAGCAGATGTCCTGTTTTCAACCAGTTTGAATCTCTGAGAGAATACCCATCGGGGTATCCTTCTAGAACCATTAATTGAAGTGGGATGTGACGCTTTCCATCCCTTCTTCCTTCTTAGTTTGAGATAACTCTCATAGAGAGCAACAGCAGTCTGTCGACACTCTATCATCTCGTTCTGAGAGATGCGGGGAAATCTCACCTTGAAGTTATGTTGAACAGTCAACCTCTGACTGTATCCTGATTTGACCTTGAGTGCAGTCACTGTGAGCTTGTCTAGTTTTCCATCATCAATTCTATCTCTGTTCTTACCTGTTAATAGCTTGTCTTCTTGTTGTTCAATTATTCCAAGAAATGCACGAATCACTCTGGTATCTCGTCCAACAGTTTGTCTAATCCTTTGCCTAGTCCTCTCGGTCATAGATTCCCAGTTTATCGGGACCTTCACCGAGATTGTTACACCCTTGGATCGAGCCATTGTTTTCACCTTTGTTTATAAATTTCTGACCCACTTCTTGAGCCAGTCGAGTTCACTCCCCTTCTCGTATTGAGAGGGAGTAATAACCTCGTACTAATATTCAGATAGTTTGTTTATAAATTTATTAAGACGCATAGACTTTTTTTATAAAAATAAAGTGGTTATAACCCTATTTTTAAGAAATAGGGCGATAATAGATATTCTGATTAGGGAGCGTCATTTATAAGTAGATGCTGCATAATGTTGTCGTGCTGACTCGAAAAAGGAAGAAAAATCATCCAAATGATATCCTGGCCAGTGCGATCTATATGGGATTGGTATCTCTCGTTAGATTGGCAAGTAAAAGAACGAATGAGAAGACACGAAAACACTACATCAGTATCAAGAACATGTGGCAAAAATGGCGAATGCAGCTTGAGAGAAAGATTATCGACTTCCACCCAGTCGAACCAAACATGCGAAACCAATTCTTAGGAATCGTTTGGGCCAGCACAAGACGTTTTGGTAATAGAGAGTTCAAGAGAGTCTATAATTGGTTGGAAGGTACAGTAGGACCCCTCAATGCATTACTGAACTATGCTGGAGCACGACTTAGAGATCTTGCGATGACCCGATATCCCTTCCCAGAACCAGAGTCCTTCCAGATAAGAAAATACTCTGACGGGAGTAAAAAGGTCCTCTCCAAGGAAGAGGCCGATCGTCTGGGCTCGGATGATGCAGTGAAGACGTACTGGAGGGGAGGATATCGCAAAAAAGGAAAGAGCCCCCTTATTCTTCTTGCACACCCCACTCTTCCCGAGTTGGACTTTGTGGACATGATACGCGCACACATGATTGAACTCTGTCGTCAATGTTTCATCCACAATGTCCCAAGAACTGACGCGCACAAATACATCAAACTCCTGATCCACAGGCTTCAACCATTCCTTGATTGGGTATACACTGATGGTGAACAGGGCAGACCTTACTTCAATCGATACTCCGACCATGAACTGAGAGAGATTGTCCTTGAGATACGTGCTCTATACGGAAAAAGGACCGGGAGAGAAAAATCTGTCACCAAGGAGCTTGATGATTCTGACAATCCAATCCTCACTATTGATTCGTTCAGAGATAAAGTAGAAACTCTACGTGATAATGCAAAGGACAAGGAAGAAGCTGCTGTCTATTTACAGATCCTGAACTACATCAATGAAGGTGATATCGAACAGAGAGATATTGAAAAGGTCATAGAGCAGGTTCTCGCCCTCAGCTCAAGAGAGGGAAGTGAGTGGCACAGAATATTACTCTCAGACCTGCACCATCCCAAGTCACTGAAGCAGGTTGTTTTTGCTGGGGACACCATGCTTGATGTGCCATCTTCAATACTGTTAGTTGGGGAACTTCCAGTGTCAAGAAGAAAGGGGCAGATCGACCTTGTTATCTTCATTCGACGAGAAGTGGCGGGTCGAATTATATGGACCCCTGTTCTGATCCTTGAGGTCAAGACCAAGATGTCTTTCGATTACAATCTCTATGGACTGCGTACTAAGAATATGAGTGTGGAAGACTATGCTCCAACCCTCTATGCCTGGAGACATACAAAGAATGATGATGAATGGAAGGAGATATTCTCTTCCAATCCGCACCCAAGAACTCTCAAACAGCTGAACGCGTACGAATCAGAACTTATTCAGGAGTATCAGCAAGTTGCAGCTTTCGACCCCACACCTCCGAAGTCGCTCTGGAGAGGAGTGATGGTCCTTGATACGAACCAGAACCCTCTGGAGGTCTTTAATGCGTTCAATGACCTATTGGATGACCTCGTCACGAAGATTACCTCGGACCTTCTTGATATTTCAAAGACCACCGCATACAGTCTGAAGACAAAATCTTCAATGAAGACACCACGTGTCGCCACCTTCCTTACTCCTGGGGAAGGTCCAGTAGAACTCCTCAATGAAATGTGTGTGCCAGAATCACTCCCTGTTGAGGACCCTTTCAGTGAACGAATATCCGATGATAGATATCTGACTCTATACATACCAGTCTCATCCCCCACATCATCAGGGAACTCGGCAGCATGGATATCAAGGAACTGGCATCTTCTCAGTCACATCCAAGAATGTGCAAGCTCAGCAAAGGATACTGAGATACATTGGATCGATCTGATGGGGGATTATCCAAGCGAAGTACTGACAAAGAAACGGTTTGGTCTTGATTCGTTTCTGAGAGACGGATGGATTGACAAGAAACAACATAATACACTAGACACGCTATTGAACAAGATTCGATTCATCAATCTTAGAACTAACATTGACCAAGTCCTTATCGGAAATGACCATGGATCTCAGAACTTGATTGATAATCTTATCCTCTCACTCCAAGAACAGTCAATAGGTGAGAATATCATTATCATTGATGGATGGAGTGAGTTCACAGACCTGGTTCCATCAAGTCGTCAACACATTATCCACACTCTTGAGAAGAGGTTATTAAACAGTCTTCCTACATCTAATGTCAATGTCATCTGGATCGATAGTGGAGTGCAACATACTCGAATGAATATGCATTACCAGCGGAAGTGTATCAGTCCACTGGCTTATGACTCACCCAGGAAGATGCATGTGGATGAGATACTCTACAACCTTCCCACTTCAAGCCGCGGTTTTGGCAGGTTCCTACCAAAGAGGGATGATGAGAGATACATTGTGCAAGATGTACCGGTTAGTGTTCGACCCTGGAGGACCAAGATACATGTACCTCACCTGACCGACTACTCAAAGAAGTTCAGAGGAGGTCAAAGGAGAAAACCCACCCTTACTAAGGAAGAGGTGTATGAGAAGGCTCTCAAGCCAATGTACGGACGAGGAGTGACTCTTTCCAGCATCTATTCAGATAGAGGACATTATAGCAAGCGACAGGTCTCCGAGCTAGAGGGATTTGCCCTATCATTAGCACCAAGTATCCTCAGACCAAGAGAAAAACCGACTGAGGATCAGAAACAGGAATCCAAGTTAGATAGTCCCCCAAGTCAACTTGTCATCCCCACTGTGGTCACTAGGAAATCTTCAACACTCTCCAGTAGACTGACTTACAGTCCGGATGCACCACTACCAAGCCCGAACAAATCTCAGA
>JAUWOU010000198.1 GCA_030612005.1 Candidatus Thorarchaeota archaeon
AAAGGGATTCTCCTGAATCTATGTTGTATGCTATTGCAGAAGTGTTTCCAATATTTGTATGGAATGCATTTGCAGGAAATAGTCCATTTTCAGATAACCACTCGTCCGCAAGTACACTACAATTACCGGGAGTGGTTTCACCTACTCCCAGAGAAATATTCCAGAGTTTATCGTAGTTTGCAAACCAGATAGATCCATCTGTTGAATCAACCTCGAGATAGCTGTTGCTCCAGTTCACAAAGTAGATGCCCTCTGTTTCCTGGGGAAGTATATCATAAATCCCAAAGAGTGAGGATACTAGACCCTGTACATAGGTTTCATTCACATCAGGAATTATCATCTCGTAAATTGGCATCTCAGTGTCCGACAAAATGAAGTTAAACGATTCACGAGTCACGGCGTTTGATGGTGCTGCAGCTTCATCCGTAGCTGAAACCACCAGCAATAATATCATTATTAGTAGAATTGCATCCCTTCTCAAATGTTCAATCTCCCTTGATTGTCACGCGTTATCCTTTCCTTTTACAAGAATAGGAGGTTTCCACAATTAAAGTCGTAACCTAAAAGTCTCACTAATATTTTTTCTGCAGGGCTGCGACTACTTTTCTCTAGATAGGACAAGAAGGGGAAAATCCCCTTCTCACTGTTTTAACAATTTGAGGTTATGTAGACATACCACTCCATATTCTCTGGTAGTGGATCTGAGCAGACATAACCAAATCCCTTCGCATGGTCGTTTATTGGATCATCCAATTGAGGTTGGAAAGGATTGGTTGAATTTGTACCATAGAACACTGCAACTTTCGCATTAGAAGGTTGATGCTCAAGGCCAGCTCTGAACCAAGATTCCATTATTGTGAGAGCTGGGAGTGGGTACAGACCTGTCATATAGAGGGCGAATTTTAATCCCATACTATGGGAGTTCTTAGCACTCGTTGCGAATCCACAGACTTGATGAATACCCTGAAGGACAGGACCCCACAATTCGAATACATTTAGCCCGTAATAATTATAGAATTGTAAAACATTACAGGATGTCATTGCGAGAGTTTCAAGGTCACCATCACCCAGTTTCAAATCAGGGAAATCGGCGTATTCACCATCATGGTCAGATGTGAAAGAAATCGCGTTAGGATTACCATGTCCCGCGTAATACACTATGTCTACTGCATCAATCCACTCAGTATCATTACCATCGTTTTCAGTGGCCCGGAAATCCGATTCCCAGGCATTCCATTCACCCCAGTTGAATTCTTGACTATATCCACCAATACTTCCCATATGGTGGTAGAATTTTCCTGTATCGGGCTCGGAACCACTTAGTGGTCTATCTTCGTACGATAGGCCCACCCATTCGACTCCGACCTCTTTGATGCCATCATCATAAGCTCCTGTTGGTGCACTGGGTCTAAATTCATGTTTGATGTCATCTTGGCTATATGCTGAAGTGATTGGTAGGAAAATGAAAGATGAAAGAATTAGAAACAGAAAGGGAACTACAAGGGAACCTTTCTTCCTCGCTAAAATAAGAAACACAATCAGAAGGGCTATTGCACCAAGCGAGATTATCACAAGGTTGGGATCAATACTCATAGGTGCAGTCGAATCAATTGTAACAGCAATGATGTCATAGGCAAATCGACCCTCTGAGTCTAGAACAGTTATTATTATTGGATGGGGTACACATTCATTCTCCTTGAATACTTCAGAGAGAGTAGAAGTTGTAAAGTTCTTGGAATTACTTAAAACGTCATCAAAGAGGGAATGCCATTGATATTGATAGGGAGGGGTCCCAAAAACGACATGGCAATCGAAGTTGATGGAAACTCCAGGTTGTCTTGTGATACTTCCTGAGGGCAGAAGAATCTGAACCTGAGGATCAAACTCAGTTGCATCAAACTTCAGATTCAATATAATTGGATACCCTTCATCATCGATCTCACTAAGAGTTACATCATAGACAGGATAGAGGAGGTCGTTGTTCGAATCTTCTTCACCTGTTTCATATACCAGACTGTATGCCACTACTGAATCATCCGGGATCCCATATGTTGACAAGATAGAATCAAACTCTATGAGGACAGCAGTAGTATATGGAGTTGGATTGATGTTTCGCCAATTCCAGTCAAATCCTACAATATTCTGAGCAGGACCAGGAACTCCTCCTGCTTCACCAATGACGACCTTAATTCCTGCACTCTCTTCAGCAATTGGAATATCAACATCTGGAACTACAAAATCATAATTGAAGTGATAATTGAGAATCTTTGAGTGCATCACATGAGTCTCAATATTGTAGATCGTAGCATTGGTTGTACCTATTCCAGCAAACTCAGCATTTGCAGGGACCAATCCTTTCTCATCCAGCCAGGTTTCAGCAATTGTCTGACTCTCAGTAGTATTGGGAAGCTCATCACCCGACGAGATATTCCAGAGTCTATCATAATCTGCAAACCAGATCGAACCATCCGTTGAATCAACCTCAAGATAGCTGTTGCTCCAATTGACGAAATAGATACCCTCTGTTTCTTCTGCTAGTATATCATGGATACCAAATAGAGAGGACGCTAGACTCTGTACAAAAGTCTCATTGACCTCTGGTGTCACCAATTCATAGATTGGCATCTCAGTCTGAGACAGAACGAAGTTTAGTGGCTCATAGGTTTCAGTACCTGTTGGAGCTGCAGCTTGATCTGAAGCTGAAACTACCAGTATAAACACCAAGAACAGTAAGAGTGCATCCCTTCTCACACTTTCAACCTCCCATGGTTGTCACGCGATATCTTCTCCTTTAACAAGAATAGGAGATTTCCATAATTGAAGTCGCAACCTAAAAGTCTCTCTAATCTCTTCAATATTCATATAAGGAAAATCTACCATTCTCAGGGGAGTGTAATGATTGAGATTGAAAACCTCACGAAAAAATTCGATAGTCTTACTGCTGTCGATACACTCAGTCTGCATGTTAATGAAGGCGAGGTCTTTGGCTTCCTTGGACCCAACGGTGCGGGAAAAACCACCACAGTGCGGATGCTCTGCTGTTTAATCTCTAAAACCAGCGGAAATGCCAGAATATCAGGATATGAAATAGGTAACAAGGAAGATTCCCTGAAAATCAGGAAAATCATAGGATTGGTTCCTGATAACGTTGGGCTATCTGAGCATCTAAGCGCTTATGATAACCTAGACTTCTATGGAAAGATATACGATTTAACCAATGATCAAAGAAAAGAAAGCATCCAGCGCTTCCTCGAGATGTTGGGGCTTTGGGAGAAGAGGAACGTTTCGGTAGGAACTTTTTCCAAAGGTATGAAGCAAAAACTTGCTATTGCGCGTGCCCTCATCCATGACCCACAGGTATTATTCTTGGATGAACCTACATCAAACCTAGACCCGGAAGCAGCAAAAACAGTCAGAGATTTTATTCTGGAATTGAAAAAGCAGAAGAAAACCATTTTCCTAAATACTCATAATCTCGATGAAGCACAAAGGATATGTGATAGAATAGGAATTCTGAATACGAATCTCCTTACGACAGGTACCCCTGAAGACCTTGAACTAGCAGTCAGAAGCAGAAGAACAGTTATCGAATTAGAGCAAGTGACCGATGAGGTTCTGAAATCTTTGCAGAAGCTGTCACTTACAAACTTGACTGTTGAAAGCAATAAAATAATGTTTGATACATCAGACCTAGATAAGAAGATTTGGACAGTTGTAGCGGCCATCGTGCTGGCTGGCGGTCATGTCAATATCGTTAATGTCGTAGGTTCGACATTAGAAGATGTGTATTTGAAGCTGGTGGGGGAAAATAAATGAGACTTTCAAAAGCGTGGCTCATAGCAGTCAGGGACTTCAAGATATTCGGGCATCAAAAGAATCTGTGGTATGCACTCATCATTTTCCCTGTCATTATCTCAGTCCTTTTTCCAATAGTGATACAGTATGCAATAAACAGAGAACCTGGACTCCCCGCTGCGCGAATCCCCTCCATCCTAGACTCGTTTTCCATATTTCTTATTATTGGAGCATCGTTTGTTCCTTTAGGTATTGCCTCTTACTCTATAGTTGGCGAAAAAGTTGAGAAGAGTCTGGAACCGCTTCTGGCCACGCCCCTCACTGATGGCGAGATTCTGCTCGGAAAAACTATTTCTGCGTTCTTGCCAACGTTGGTCGCAATGTATACGGGTGCTGCAGTTTTCATGGTGGGCATTGATGCAGTGACTTATCCGATACTGGGATACTACTATTATCCAAACTGGACCATCGGTGTTTTGCTCCTAATTCTGATGCCTGTTGCCATTATCATGAGTGTTGAGTTTAGCGTTATCATTTCATCCAGAGTAAACGATGTGCGGAGTGCGAGCAACTTTGGGATCCTTATGTTCTTTCCCTTTTTAGCTATCTATCTTGCTAGTCAGATTGGTATAATAACTCTGGATATTGACACTCTTCTCATAATCTCAGGTATCATTTTCGTGGTTGATGTAATTCTATTCTTTGTCAGCACAGCCATGTTCAGAAGGGAGGAAATATTGACGAAATGGAAGTAGTGATTTCATCCCATACAAAGCTCAATCGAACTAAAGATTCCTGAAGTGATGAATCAGAATGGGCACAGGAGGTGAAAAAATGAATACTTGGAAAATGCGACTTATCTTAATTGGATTCATCAACGCTGTCTTGGCTGTCATTGTAGGTGTTTTGCGTGGTTTTTCTTTGCCTCTAATTGGATTAGTTTGTGTAGGAATGCTACTAATCATAGTTGGAATTGCCTGGAATCCCAAAGAGGAAGCAGACAGCACCTGACGAGATACTGAATTGATTAAGCATCAGCGTAAACAAACCCAACAAAATGTCACGCGATATCTTCTCCTTTAACAAGAATAGGAGATTTCCATAATTGAAGTCGCAACCCAAAAGTTTCTCTAGTCTTTGTTTTATTCAATCAGATACTTGAAAGATGATCAAGTGGATAAATTAGCTTCACTGAGTGTTCCCAACTCATGGATCGATGTCAAAGTTTCAAAATGAAACCAAAAAAACGAAATTATTTTGAATATTGAACTAAATTCAGGAAATTTTTTAATTTCTGTAAATTTAGTTTTTTTAGATATATAAGGAATATTTAAATATTAAATCTCTTAGATTTCAACTGTAATTTCTCCTATCAATGTGGTGAGCAAATGAGTCAGACCTGTTGGGAAATAATGAAATGTGGAAGAGAACCGGGTGGAGCAAAAGCTGAGGAGTTAGGTGTCTGTATTGCGACAACTGATTCCAAGGTCAACGGACA
>JAUWOU010000133.1 GCA_030612005.1 Candidatus Thorarchaeota archaeon
AACTTGAAGCAACTGATCCATCTGGTATTTCCTCATGGGCTGTAAATAATACAGCAAACTTCACAATCAGTAGTGCTGGACTCATCACAAATGCAACAACTCTGGCCCCTGGTGTATACTACTTGGAAATAACCGTGACTGACGAGCACTCCAATTCGATATCTGTCACGATAATGATCACAGTGAATGAGCCTGTGCCGATTACACCACCTCTTGACCCAGCAATTATGCTTGCGCTTGGAGGACTCGGAATAGGGGTTGTCGTCATTGTTGTAGTGATTGTGTTCAAAAAGAAAGGTACCTAGAATAATGTAAGGAGCCTTAGAGCTCCTTCTTCTATTTTTTTGGTGAATCCTTACAGTATTATTTTCAATGATTATTGTCGAGCTTGTACATGATACTCTCAGGGTAACCTTTCTTCATAGCAGATGCTGTATAGGATTCAGATAATAAGGTCAGACATCCAAGCAAGATTTACGTAGTATGTCATGACATTGAGTTTTTATGTCCAGCCGCTAGAGTTCCTCAAGTGATATTATGACTTGCCTTGTTGTATATTACTCCCGAACAGGAAACAACAGAACCATTGCAGAGTCGATTGCTAGTAAACTCTCAGCTGATATCGATGAGATTGTTGACAAGAAAAATCGTAAAGGACGACTCAATTGGCTTCGAGCTGGTAAGGACTCCCGGAGTGGTAAGCTAACAGAGATTGATTACCAGAAGAATCCCCAAGATTACGATACTATAATTATTGGAGCTCCAATCTGGGCCTTTAACCCAATTCCCCCACTTCGTACCTATCTGCAAGAAGTTGACTTGAAAGGGAAACGTGTTGCGTTCTTCATCTGTTCACAAACTGAGGCTTACAAAGATATGTTTACCCAATTGGCAGAAATGACCCCTGATTCAGAACTCGTTGCCAATTTTGGTATCCAAGAAAAACGATTCAAGAATGAGGACTACAGTGCAGATCTTGAAGCATTTATTGAGAAAGTCAAGCAGTGACCAGGTTTGATTCAACTGTTGTAAAATTCACAATGAACGTCACAGAACTTTAATAGCATAACCGATAGTCAGAATTACAATGTCACCACAACAATCGCGCCAAGCTGACTTTCGTAAAGCAATTACCAAAGTACTTGAAACTATGAAGAAAGTTCCATCAATTTCGAAATCAGATATATCTAGAGCAACAGGAATTGACACACTCACAGTATCAAGAGCTACTGACCTAATTACGCGTGCCAAGGATTCCTTAGTAAACACAAGTCTAGATCTGGACCTAGACCAGTTTGTGGAACGCGCTGCTGTTAGAGCTAGATACATAAAGATTCTAACTCTCTTCACACTTCTGGCAAGTCTCTCTACATTTCTGATGTGGAACTATGTTGGTTGGAGTGTACTGATCCAACTTGTTGGAATCGTGCTAGTTGCATTGTTTGGTGAAAGCTTTGTTTCTGCACAGGGATACTATGAGTACCCCAAAAAACATGATAATGGACCCTTCTTTCGAAATGTTCCAGTCTGGATTCCTTTTCTCTGGATTTTTTCAATTCAAGCATCATTTCTCGTTGGTCTGGTTTTCGGACTACCTGCCATTCAAGCATGTATACTATCTGGAATTCTAGCTGTGGGTTTTGACCTCATTTTATTAGAACCTTACTTCAGTAGCCGTAGGGAACTCTGGATTTGGGATTCTGTGGAAGATGGTTATTTCAAGTTTGTACCAACGGAATTAGATGTGTTTACAGCTCCTCCTGGTAATTACTTCACTTGGGTGATTTTTCCAATAGTGATTAATTTCGCTACAATTATCGTGTCTAGTATTTTTCCATAAAAAAACAGTAACTAATCTTAAGTGAATCATCATGAATTCTACAGATAAAACTTCAACTCCGGAGATACGCGAGCTACGGTCCGATGAATCGGATGAATTCGTCGCACTCATGGAGCTGGCTTTCAAGAACAGCATTGAGGAAGACCGACTTAACTCGGATGAGATACGGAAGCTGATGAAGAAGATACGGACTCCTGTCTACAAAATCATTACTCGATCTATAGGAATGAGAATAGAGTTCTATGTCGCTGACGTGGAAGACAACATTGCAAGTGGAATTTTCTTGAACATTGAGAAGGATGAAGTCTATGTGGCTGATCTGATGACCCATCCAAATTACAGGAGACAGGGACTTGCTCGAGAGTTACTTCAACTATCTTTCAGACGAGCTCGTGAGTTGGGTGTGAAGAAGGTGAGTCTTGGTGCAAGGGCTGACAATGTTAATGCAGTGAGTCTATACACTTCTGAAGGTTTCGAAACAACATATCACTCCGGTCTTTTTACGTTAGACTCTGTGATAGAGGGTACTATGGGTACTTCAAGTGATTTGACTATCCGAGAAGTCAGAAAAATTAGTTTCCAAGATATAGACGCAATGCTGGATGATTGCTTTCCAGCTTCACAGCTAGAAGTGCAGGGACGTGAAAAATTGGTCAAGGACCTTTTTCCTTCAAGAGCCATGCGTTTCTTTGCAGGGAAGCTTGGAGGACAGTCAATCAATACCTATGCATTCTATGTCAACGGAGAGGTGAAACCTCGTGGAATTATCCAAGCATCTCAATCAAGGATCGAAGAACGAATTCGTCTTTCATCACCGATTCTGTTAGAGAAGGATAATGATCTGTTGTTTGAGATCATCCCGAAGGTTCTCCAAATCGAATATGACTATAGAGGACTTACGACTGCATCTGTTAACAGCTCGATGCATCGTACAGACGCTATATCGAAGATTGAGAGCCTTGGTTTTAAGAAACTTCGTGAGAGCATATCCATGACGAAACGACTGTGATTTCCAAATGGAAAATGTTGTTGAGGACACTTTTGAATTCGATGAGTGAGTGGAATGAACTAGACAATTATTGTATTGATTCTCTTGTAACATTTACACTGCTCCGACATGTAGTATTATATTACATTCTGAATTATACCTTAGTCCCTTTCCAGACAGATATTCGACGGGAGAAATATCTATGAACAAACAAGTATTGATAGAGAAACTCAACATGACCTATTCATGGATTGAACGTATGATTTCTCAGATCAGTGAAGATGAGATGACTCTATCAATAGTCCATGGTGAGAGAACTCCAAAAGATATACTTGCACACATTGCAGCATGGAATTGGAATGGTCTTGAGTGGATAAAATCAGTAGGCAAGGGAGAGAAACCGCTTCTCCCAATGGAAGGACACACCCTCGAAGAACGAGATTCTATATTCGCTCGTTTGAATGAAGAGATTCACAAGAGGGATCAGAACAAGCCTTTGAAGATGGTTCTTGAGGATTATTATCAATCCTGGCGAACTATGATGAACCTCGTAGAAACTCTGAAGCAAGAAGATTTGGATAGAACTATCCATCTTGATTGGGCCGCTAATCATTTGAAGGATGGACCGTAGTTAATTGGCGAATTTGGCATGCTGAAACTCATGGGAAACACATCGAAGCATGGTTAGATGCAAAGACCTGAATTTTGAATAATTGCATACCAAACTGCCTACTAATAGTGCTGAGAAACAACTCTATACTCTCTTTTATAATACTCACAATGGATGGCCTTCTGTGATTCTATGACGTATCTTGTTGCATACTACTCCAGAACTGGAAACAACAGGATTATCGGAGAGGCCATAGCAAAGGCACTCTCTGCTGACATTGATGAGATCCTCGACAAAAAGAATCGTACAGGGAAGCTCAATTGGCTCAAAGCTGGACGTGACTCAAGGGAAGGAAAGACCACAGAGATCGCGGTTGAGAAGAATCCTCAAAATTACGACACTATAATCATTGGTGCTCCGATTTGGGCAGGGAATCCCATTCCACCCATCCGCACCTATCTGAAAACTGTTAACTTGAAAGGCAAACGTATCGCATTCTTCATCTGCTCCCAAACTACAGGATATATAGAGATGTTTCCCCAACTGATTGCACAGACCCCTGATTCAGAGCACATAGGTAACTTCGGTATCACACAGAAACGTTTCAAAGAAGAGGACTATAGTTCTGAGCTCGAAGCGTTTGTTGCAAAAATTAAGTAACATCAATATACTGCGCTGAAGTGCAGTATTAAATTACATTCTGAACTAATTTTAGCGTCAATAAGGTGACGTATTATGACGTGGAGAATGAGCGAGTTTCACAATCAACGATTGCTAGGAATTTGTGTGCTGTCAATTCTATGTCTAATACTTCTTTCACCTAGTACATCAGTGGCTCAGGTTGAACATGAAGATTTGACAGGAGTCAAGGTTGGTGTCTACAATGGGACTGGTGAGATGAATTCCAGCCGTATTGCGCTCATACGGATGTTTGAGTGGATGGGTGCATCAGTTGTAGAAGTTAATGCTTCTCAAATTCTTGACGACTTTCTTGATGACTGTGACATACTCGTATTTCCTGGTGGATCCGAATCCAGTTACATGGTTGACCTCCAATTAATTACAGGAATTGAGAAGATACAGGAATTCATAAAAAATGGCGGTTCGTATTTCGGCATCTGTGGCGGCTCAACCTTTGGGGCACAATCACTTAGTCTATTTGATGGTAATATGTATCCAGTGAGTGAACCTGGTGAAATAATACATATGACTACTATGTTTACTAACCAATTATCGATTGGACCTGAACTATCTGACTGTCCTGCCAATTTCAGCACGATGTACTATGCATCTCAGTATTTCGCTCCTACTCTTGGAACTACTGTGTATAATGTTGCTACTTACGAACCTGATGGTCGAGCTGGAATGATTGCATTCGAGTACGGTAATGGGACAGTCTTCCTTTCAAGCCCCCATCCTGAATATGAGGAAGATAGTGATAGAGATGACACTACATTTGGTGATGATCTTGATGATCCTGATTCAGAGTGGGACCTTCTCTTCAGAGTTTCAAAGTGGCTTATCGAAGCCTCCTATGTTGATCCAATAAGTACAACCCCGACCACAACCACCACGACCACTACTACAACCACAACTACAAACACAACAGCAGCTACAACCCTCCCTTTTGATTTGCCTTTGATTGCTGTTACTTCAATTGGGGGTGTCATTGTTGTGTTGACAGTTGTTGTACTCTATCGAAGAGTGCATGATTGAATGAAAGACTTTCAATGATTATATAGATTGAACACATTCAACAGTTACGAGTTTTCTCTAGCAAACCTTACAATTTCCGAATTCATCTCAGAAACATGTTCTCCTAACCAGACTATATGACCTATGTTTTCAAGCTTGTACAATCTAGCATTCGGAATAGAAGAAGCCGCAAATTCAGCGTTCGAAAATGATACATCCCCATCAACCGTTCCATGAATCACCAGTGTTGGACATTTGATTTCTTCTAAACTAGTAAAAGAAACTTGTGGAAGTAGCTTCAAGTCATTGTTAAAACCAATCATTCTTGGAGTCATCGGACATGTCGTACGAAGGAATCTCTTGAACCAAGCTACTTGTTCTGGTATGTCCATGATTTGTTTTACATAATCATCGCGTTCCTTAGAATCCAGCTTCACGGTTTCCTTGAAACTTTCCTTCAAGGATATTGTGGTCCAGCGTCTCGTTATTACATCGAACAACCATGCCCCAAAATCTGCTATGGACTCGGATAAGAATAATCTAGCAAGTGTCGAATCCATTGCATCCTGATCCACACTATATTCATTGATGACTGCAGCCATTAGAATAAGTGCGCTTAATCGATCTGGATGACGTAAGGCAAAATGCAGAGCTATAGGACCTCCTCCTGAGGCTCCAAGAATTGCTACTTTTGAGATACCAAGTGAATCAAGTAGTGCATCAATTGCATCTGCTTGTTCTTCGAATGTTTCTCCAGTACTCAATGGTGTACGTAAATATCCTGGTCTAGAGATTGATAGTACCGAGAATCCTTCATCAATCCACATTTCCGTATCAAGAGCGCCTTGATCATATCCTCCGGGAGATCCATGTAGATAGAGAATAACTGGTCCACTTCCCTTTAAGACGTATTCAATCTTTCCTTGTGAAGTTGTTACGACTTCGCTGTTTTCATTTAAAGCTGTGAGTAGATTCTTCTTCCAACCTCTATATGATATAACGATCCAAATGAGTAATATTACTATAATGATCAATGAAAGTTCAACAAGCATAATGAAAACACTCATTCATTTTTACACAGTTTTGAAATACAATCCTGCTTATAGACTGTGTGCCAAAGAGGGCTCTGTGTGAAAAGTCGATGAAGTAATACAAAGGAATGTGACCAGACTGACTGGTTCACATGACTCATGAATTACTACGCGTCATACGACTCAGCCAAGTCTCGTCACTTTCAGTTCTTGCTTGATGAACTTATCAAGCTTGGCAATATGGTACCTGACCGAACCTCCACCTTCGGAAGACCTCCGGACTTCCCCCTCCCAGTTCTCTTTGTCCTCCTTGGACTCAAGTTCGACTCCGAGCTTGGGTACCGGGCTTTTGTGTCCGGCCTCAAGTCAAACCCCCTTCTCCTTGAACAACTCGGTCTTGCACGAGCTCCTTCTTACTCCATCCTGCAACAGGCACTGAAACGTCTGGACACTCAACTCCTCCACAGGATGTACCGACTCCTTGCTCGGAAGAGACCTCCGCCCAGGAACCTTGCTGTGGACTCCACCGGGTTCTCGCACTCTACTGGTGGTGAGTGGATGTCCCTGCGGTTCAAGAAGACGTTGAAACGCCGTTTCACAGCACTTCACGCAGCTGTGGACACGGACACTTTGATGGTCCATGCTGTTCGAGTGAAGGCTCGACCAGGTGGTGATGCAAAGGAACTGATCCCTCTCGTGAAACGAGTGATTCATCGGTTCCTCAAGTATGTCTATGGTGACAAGGCCTACATCTCACGAAAGAACGTCCAATTCATAGTTGACCTGGGTGCATATCCCGGAATCGAACCCAAGAAGAATCTGAGAGCCCGGTCAAGGGGATATCGAGGGTACAAGGAGTTGATCAGTGAGTATCGAAGTGGGCCCGAGGAGTGGAAGAAGAAACACAACTATGGAAAGAGAAGTCTTGTGGAAACCGTGTTCGGAATAATGAAGGTGAGATTCACCGGGGGTCTGAGCTCAAGAAGATACAAGGAGCAGCGGCGCGAGCTGTTGATCAAAGTGATTCTTCACAACATAGGACGGCTGAACTTCTTGGAGTGTGATGGGAGGTGACTTTTCACACAGAGCCGCCAAAGAGGAACCATTAAGCATTAGCAGGAAAATGCGCTTGTATATCAATATTGATTTAGAATTCTTCTATTGGTAGATCTCTAGATTTGAGGATTGGTAAGTATTCGGATTTCTTGATACCAACATCAACATAGTCTCTTAATTCATCAATTCCCATCCCTGATAATCCTAAGGATTCAATACTTCGTCCAATAGAACGAAAATCATGTTGGCATACTTGACTAGCCATTGAAATAATTGAATCAATAGCAGGAGTCTTGATGCCTACCAACCTTCCTATATCTGAGATTGGCACAAGTCCAGTTGGGATATCTTCGTGGATGTACCTGTGATTAAGATCGGTCGCACAGGTTACTGCATCATATGTGTCAATACTCCTCAGGCACTCACAGAGTGTGTTTCCTTTTGCATTGTAGACTTCTGTAAGCCATTCGAGCAATGTTGCTGAATCAAGTGAAAACTTCCGCGCGATGTTAATTCGCTCTTCATCCATCCGTTCAATCAGGTTTCCTACTGATTCAGAGATAAGATCATGATAGTGTAGGAATCCTCCTCCACATTGGGATTCAATAAGACCCGAGTTGAGAACCATTGGTGCTGGATGCAGCATTGCGTTAACATTGCCCAGACTTGTTTCTAATACATTCTCAACCAAGTCAAACGAAAGTGGAAGTTGATTTAATCGATCAATAAATTCATAGTTAGAGATTGCAGGTAAGGCACTGATTCGAACTGTATTCTTAATCTTGGATAGTAGTACTGTATTGGGATCAACTGTTCTTGATACAAATGAGAAGGTCTGAGCTTCTCCTAGAAGGATATCAGCTTGATTTGCATTTGCTTCAAAGATATTGGAGAATTCAATTGCACCACCTGTTGCACCAGGCATGATTAGCAGAGTCTGTCCATCTTCCATCCATTGGCTCATTTCTCTAGCATAAAATTTGTGGGCTTGTGCTGGAACAGTCACTAATAGGATGTCTTGGCCTGGGACAATTTCAGCCATTTTATCTGATACTAAATCGATTGGAGCATACCCTTCAACTACTCCTTGGACATTGATACCTCCCGCATCTCTTATTGCAGCTACATTCTCAATCGTTCTGTTGTAGAGCGACACTGCATTTTCCTTAAGTGACAAATAGCCTGCAAGAGCTCTTCCTGCATGTCCACCACCTAATACTGCAACCTTTAGAAACGCCATAATGAGAATTTGATACTTCATATTATATAATAATATGTCTGACATAGATGTGGGATTTGGCCTTCGAATCGTTCAATTATAAGAGGGTTGAGATATAATCATCCATACTTGATGTTCGCTCTTCCAGCGAAAGTTAAGAATCAATAATCCTTTTCCTGAGCACACTAAGATATCGATTTTCAATCTTCTCAATGAATGTTGAGGAACCCATGCTCTTAAGAATCAAGGAATTACGTAGTATGTCAATAATTGAATTGATATGATTAATACCGCAAAACTGAGAGATAGCCAGACTGCCTTCCAAGTTAATTCGTTTCTTTCATTTCGTGATGTTTTCTCTATACTCGTACGGGGTCTACTATAGCTGACTGTAAATAGAATCACTAATGCAATACTTGAAGCAAAGATTATTGCTTTTCTAACCACTCTACTAAGATCAAAAACAGATGAATAAATTACACTCAGAAAATACCATATCGGTATAGCAGTCAAAATCATGAAGAATTGTATCTTACTATCATTTTTGCGAATATCATAAAAAAGAGGAATTAATTGAAAGAAAATGTAGCACCCTATGGCAAGTGTTACTAATGCCATTATCCCTAGAACTGGTAATGGTAATCCAAACTCAACAGCCCGTACCCAGTCAGCATTTGAGTGAGGATACGCTGTTGCATCCATTATCATTGCAACTCCTTCAGCAATAAATGCAGCAGGACCTAACATCAGAATCGGCAAGGTGTATTGGTTTCGAATTCTCCAAAATGCTAGAGTAATAACAGATGCTACTATCAAATTAAGAACTGGACCTGAAATCGAAAAGAACAATGATGATGAGTTCAACGTGCTAGTAACATAATTCAATTCGAAAGGATGCAAAAATATTCGGATGTTTGTATAC
>JAUWOU010000079.1 GCA_030612005.1 Candidatus Thorarchaeota archaeon
GAGATCTTCAGCTTCCTGTGGATGTACTTGGGTATCTTCTTGGTCTATATGGCCTCTAGTACTGCACTGCCAGCAGAGGTAGAGAATAAAACCATCGACTTGATACTCTCCAAGCCTATCAGCCGGTCGTCCTACCTCGCAGGCAAAATTGGTTTCTTATATCTTTACATTGCTGGTCTCATGATTATTGTGGTAGCGTTCATCAGTTTGGGAATGGTGACCTCGCCGACGTTCATTGATTTCGGACTCTATTGGGATCGTCTGTTCGTGACCTATGTAATCACAGTTCTGCACCTCGGCACAATGGTTATGACTGCTATATTATTCGCTACAATCTTCTTGAACACAAAGAAGACGATGGGGGCTTCCATAATGATTATGTTCGTGATGTTCTTCATTGGGTCGTTCTGGCAGTACTTCCCAGAGGCTCAGCAGTTCATCAAGTATGCCACTACATGGTTTTACTACAACATCACGGATCTGTTCGCTCTGGGTATCTTTGATAACTTTCTACGAGACTTCCTCGTGTTGAGCGGTGTCAACGTGGTTCTCATCATAGCCAGTCTACTCATCTTCCGCCGTAAGGATATTCCAGTCTAAACGTGTATAATATTAACCAAGTTTTAAGTAGCTGAAGCAACTCTTGAATGTATTATGTCGCGAGTAACAGTCTTAGGTGGATGTGGTGTGGTTGGCACTGTTGCAGTAAAAACACTATTGTCTTCAGGTGACTTTTCAGAGATTGTTATTGGAGATATAAATCTCCAGAAAGCAAACGAATGTGTTACTCAAATTGGGGATGAATGCCTGTCTTCATTCAGAGTAGATGCTAGTGATCCGGTAGCTATCAAAGAAGCGATTAAAGGTTCAGATTTTGTCCTCAACTGCTGTGGTCCGTTTTACAAGCTAGGTCCTATCATATTGAAAGCAGTGATCGAATCTGGTATAGACTACGTTGATATCTGTGATGACTATGATGCAACGAAGAAACTACTTGAGATGGATGGTAAGGCGAAAAAGGCAGGAATTTCAGCGTTGACTGGAATGGGTAGTTCACCTGGAGTTGCAAATCTCCTTGCGAAGTTTTGTGCAGATAACATGCTCGATGAAATTGATTCCATTGATATTCTTCATGCACATGGTGGAGAACCAACTGAGGGTGCTGCAGTAGTTGCACACAGAATACATAGTATGACCTCACCAATACCGATGTACTTGGATGGGAAATACGAAACAGTTGACTACTTTGGTGAGAGTGGAAAAGCCCTAGAAGAAGATGTTGAATTCCATTACATTGGGAGATACAGATGTTATCCGTATCCCCACCCAGAAACAATAACCTTACCCAATTATATCAAATGTAAACGTGTGACAAATCTTGGATGTGTAATTCCGCCTCGTTACTATAGCCTGATTCGAGATATAGTACGGATAGGTATCATCAGCGAGGAACCCCTTACTGTTGGAAATCTGAAGGTTGTCCCTAGAGACATTGCGATAGCATACATAATCCAACAAAGAGAGAGGATTCTGAAAGAAGAGAATTTTGGTGAACAGCGAGGTTGCCTGAAGATTTCAATCAAGGGTATCGAAGATGGAGAACCTAGACAATATGATTTCTCAATGGCATCGATTGGACAATCTATGGGTGAGGGAACAGGTATCCCAGCTGCTTTGGGAGTCATTCTCATGAAGCGTGGCAAGATTACTGAGAAAGGTGTGCTCCCCCCAGAAGCATGTGTCAACCCTCTTGATTTTCTTGGACTTATGCAGGAATATCTGAAGCTTGACAAAATGACTGGTGGAGAGTCACCACTAATCATTGAATCTATTGACAAGGATGGAAATGTAGAACAACTTGACATGTAAAACCGTTTAGCCGCTGTATATATGGTCATTTGACTTTCTAGAACTGCGGGATAGGAAATGAGCGAGGAGCATAGCAAGAAGAAGTACATCCTAGCAATTGATCATGGCACATCAGCTATGAAAGTTGCCTTGGCTGATCATTGTGGTGAAATTCTATCTTTTGAATATGAAGACACACCCCTCTACCTCTTACCCGGTGGTGGTGCAGAACAAGACCCAGATGAGTGGTGGGAAGCTCTAGTTACAGCTACCAACCGTCTTCTTGCAAAAGGACAAGTCCCAATTGAAGACATTGTGGCAATCTGTGTTTCAAGCCAATGGTCTGGAACTGTTGCTGTCGATGCAGATGGTAATCATTTGATGAATGCAGTCATCTGGATGGACTCTCGTGGTGAACCCTATATCAAGAAGATCAATGAAGGTATAATCAATATCTCCGGATATGGTATTCTAAATATCCTGCGGTGGATACGTTCCTCAGGTGGACTTCCTGTGAAGAGTGGTAAAGACCCCATTGCTCATATTCTCTTCATCCAGAATGAACGACCTGAAATCTATGAAGGGACTTTCAAATTCTTGGAACCAAAAGACTACCTGAATCTCAGACTTACTGGCGAATTTGCAGCTTCATTTGACTCAATTATGCTTCACTGGGTCACAGATATCAGAGATATCAACAATGTTCACTATAATAATGGTCTAATCAAGAAGATGGGAATTGATAGAAACAAGTTACCCGTACTAAAGAAGTCAATTGATGTCCTAGGAGTGGTAAAGAAGGAAGTCGCCCAGAGATTAGGTATTCGTGAAGACACCAAGGTTATTGTAGGATCCCCTGATTTACACTCGGCGATTATTGGTTCTGGTGCTGTGCGAGACTATGAGGGTCACATCTACATTGGGACAAGTAGTTGGGCGATGTGTCACGTACCATTCAAGAAGACCGATATCTCTCACAACATGGCTTCACTTCCTTCTGCGATACCTGGTCGTTATTTTGTAGCGAATGAGCAAGAATCAGCAGGTGCATGTCTGAAGTTTTTCAGAGACAACGTATTCTATGTCGATGATGAAACTCGTATAGGAAACCCAGAAGTCTACCAGGAATTTGATAGAATTGTAGAGAAGGTACCCCCTGGAAGTAATGGTCTCATATTCACACCATGGCTTTATGGAGAACGTACTCCAGTAGAAGACCACACTGTTAGAGGTGGTCTACACAATATCTCTCTTCCAGTAAAGAGAGATGATATTCTACGTGCTGTCTTTGAAGGAGTAGCCTTCAACTCTAGATGGTTATTTGAACTCGTGGAGAAATTCATTAAACGTAAAATGGATCCAGTGAATATCATTGGCGGTGGGGCTCAATCTGATATCTGGTGCCAAATCTATGCAGACGTTCTCAACCGCACAATTCGTCAAGTAAAAGATCCAATTATGGCAAATGCTCGTGGAGCAGCACTAATCGCAGCTGTTAGCTTAGGTCTTTGTAGTTTTGAAGACATTCCAGATCTTGTTCAATACTCGAAGACATTCCATCCTAACCCTGAAAATCGTACCCTGTATGATAGTCTCTTCAAAGAATTTCTCCTTCTCTATAAGAACAACAAGGCTATGCATCGCCGTCTTAATACCTGAATTGGTTCTTCAAAATCCAAATCTAGAAGTCCGCACCTGTTCTTCCTGAACCCCATGAGGCCATTGCAGTCTTTAGCTCTTCATGACCTTCTTCTTTGGCATATCTACTAACAGGGATACCCTTCATCTTTGCATCAATTGCCTGTCTGAATGCAATTGCTCCAGCTCTAGGGCCTCCTGGATGTGCGTGAATACCTGCGCCAGTTCCAATCACAATATCCGGACCCAGATCCTCCATGACCTCCTCAACATGTCCTTGACTAATTCCACCGCTGGGCATTGGTGCAGTTTGCCCAATGTTGTGAAGCGGCATGATCATATCATGTGCAACATTGAGGAACCGTTCCTTGAGAACAGGAGCCTTTCCATAAGGTGCAGGGAACACAGTGATATCAGAACCACAGATTCTAGGTAGTTTCCCAGTGACGATATTTGACGAGATGCCCACTATTGGTGAGTATGATATCGCTCCGGTGACGTCCATATGTGCAAGTACTGGAACCTTGGCTATATTTTCACAGACATGACGGAATGCAGAATATCCTACTGCGAGAAAGTTAATCATTAACCCGTTTGCCCCTAGTTCTTGGGCTCTCTCAGCATTCTCAAACATTTGAGGTAACTTGTCGGTAATGTTGACTGTGTAGAGAGTTTTCTCACTTTTCTCAGAATCTGCGCGATCAATAGCTTCCATAAATCGCGGAATCCGATCCTCAAGGGTATTGAATTCAGGATTTGCAAGAAGCTCATCATCCTTGATAATATCCGCTCCTCCCACAGCAGCTTCGTAAGCAAGATTTGCCCCCATCTCACATGATGTATAGACACAAGGTTTGACCATGTTGTTCAGGATGGGTCTTTTCTTTATCTTCAGTAGTTTACGGAGCCCCTTGATTCCAAACTTCGGTCCCTTGAATCCCTTAAGCCAACTCTTTGGGAACTTCATATCCAGACACTTGATTCTCCCATATAGAGAGATGTTTCCAATCACTGTACTGAGAAGCATCGGAATCTGCTGACCAAAATTCTCCCACGGGTAGGCAACCTGCATAATGTACTGTCTTCTCTCTAGGTCCTTGGGAATGCTATACTCATACTGAGGTACTTCATAGACACCAACGACTTTGGCAACATGTCGCTTGCGAACCGCTGGAGTTTCACCAGGTACCAGAGTCCAAGTTCCAGTGCTCTGTTCAACAGCTGCAGACCACGCTAACTCCCTAGCGTCCATGAACGGGGGGAGTCCAACATAGTAAGTACAGATGACATATTTGTCCTCATCAATCGCATCTGGTAACGCATCAGGCAAAGCATCAAGTGGGAGTCTTTCCATTTCAATCAACCAATAGAGTGGATACACTTCCTGTCTTATGTTCTTTTTGAGAAAGGGAAAAGAGGTCGACTCAATCCTTCCATGGGATTATCTCATCATCTCTTCCATCCAAGGTCTTCACAACAAACGCTGGGTCTGAAAGAAGACACCTTCCTAACCCAAGTAAGTCACAGTGGTCTTTCTTCATAACTTCTCTAGCAAATTGCGCATCTCTTACCATTCCCACACCGATTACTGGAACTTTCACATGCGGTTTGATTTTGGCAGCGATGGGAATACAGCAATCATAGGGATACTCCTTTAGAAATTCTGGCTGAGTTTTTTCATCAAAATAGGGAGGGATTCCTGGATTGTATGTTGCATCAACAACACAGGAAACATGGACTGAATCTATCCCCGCGCGCTCAATGATTTTAGCGATCTCAATACCTTCTTCCATGGTGATTCCATCAACCACATTCTCAAACCCATTCATTCTGAAAATCAGTGGATAATCGCCTATCTCTTTTCGGATGGCTTTGATAACATCCACAGAAAATCTAGCCTTGTTCTCCGTTGATCCACCGTAATTATCCTCTCTTCTATTAGTGTAGGACGAGAGGAATGCACTAAGAAGATAGTAATGAGCACCGTGTATCTCTACTCCATCAAATCCTGCTTCCTTTGCTCTTCGTGTAGCATCCACAAACATCTGTGTAACATTGTCGATTTCATCAAATGTCAAAGCTTCGGGAATCTTACCTTTCAATACTGGCACTGCTGAAGGACCTGCGTATGTTGATTTTCCATGGCCTTTAGGTCCTGAGTGATTAATCTGGATGAATGCGCTGGCACCATGCTTCTTGATTCCATCTGCCAATTTTGCGAGACCCGGAATCAACGTATCATCATGAATCCCGATATTTTTCTTCATGATCCGATGTTCCCATGTGATGGCGGCGGCCTCGACTATGATGAGCCCAACTCCGCCCTTACTCCTCAATTCGTAGTGTTCCACTACTTCTTTTGTTACTTTTCCATTTTCAGCTGCTAGATTCCGTACCATCGGAGCCATTACTGTTCGATTCTTTATCTCAAGAGTTGCAATGTTGATAGGGTCTGATAATAGAGGCATTATGTGTTCACCAGTTTTGGTTTGCAGAGTGATGTAAAACAAACGCTCCTTATGTTCTTTTAGCTCATTGTTACTGTTTCTTCTTGAATACCACTCCAAGACTCACAACAGCAACGGCACCTATTATTATGGTACTAATGAGGACAATGTCAAACGGCTTCTCTTCTTCTGGTTCTAGTATCGCAGCCAGAATTCTATCATGGACAATATCATCATAACGTTCAGTTGGATTAGTGATACCACCTGTGAAGACTACGACCATATCATGGTCTGGTAATATGAAGATTTTCTGCCCCATGTATCCTCTAGCAGAAATTGTACCATACTCTGGATCAATCCACCACTGATATCCGTAATTCAACCATCCATATGTTGTTGTGCTATTCTGAGTTGATGTATTTACCCACTGTTCTGAAACAATCTGTTGACCATCCCAATTTCCATTTTGAAGAAAGAGAAGGCCAAATTTTGCCATATCTCTCGGAGTAAGTGCCAAATCTGCGCCACCGAAGTTTACACCAAGAGAATCTACTAACCAGGCTCTACGAGTGATTCCCAATAGTTCAAACAAATACTGGTCTGCAAAAGCTAACGGAGTCATACCCGTTGTGATGTTGATAATAGTTGCAAGCAGATGTGAATTCCCACTATTATAATGAAAGACAGTTCCTGGTTCTGATTCCATAGGTCTATCTAGAACATACTGCGCCCAATCGTCTGATGCCCTCATTCTAAAGAAATCATTATCCGCATCTGTATAGCTACTCTCATTCCACTCGAACCCCGATGTCATGGTTAGAATATGTTCCAATGTTATTGATTCCTTAAGCACATCACGATTTGCAATGGTTTTGGTTGGAAAGAAATCCAGTAATTTCTGACTAACATTGTCAATGAATCCCATATCCATTGCGATACCAAAAAGACACGAAACGAAACTCTTCGTTGCTGAGTAGAGCGCATGTGTATTATTCATATTATAGAGTTTAAGTGAAAAATACTCTTCCAGTACAATGTATCCATGACGTACAACAACCATGCTTCGAAAACTATTATTCATGTTCTCAACATAATCGACTACTTCTTGCAGTGCAGTGGAATTCATTGCTTGTTGCTCAGGCATAGAAACCTCCCATCCATTTGTTGGCCAATAGGTTTGAGATGATGTTGACGCCGACCCAACTGTTGTACTGAGCATTAGCAGGCTGATGACTAGAAAAACTGGACGAACTATTCTGGTCTGACTTTTCATTGTTAGTGCTTGGATTGTGAAGGGCATTATAAGACTGTAACTTAGAGCAACGAGCTTGGACTGGATTCCATCACTCGTCGTTTTATCTCAGGGACTGACAGATGCAGACTGCAGAAGAGTGGAATAAATAATATGAATCCACCTAGCTCAGTTAACTGAAGTGGGGTTTCCTCAATCGTTCTAAAAGATTCAGGAGTCAGTCCAATTGGCATTATGTAGATCGGATTGAAGTCTGTTGGATTGTTTATTACATTGGATACTTCACTCTCGTAAAAGCCACCGATCACTACAGTTCCTAAACCATAAGATGCACATTTCAAATAGACATTCTGTGCTATCATGCCAACATCAAACATCATAATTCGATGACTTAGCATCGAATCAGGTTGATGGTCAATCCAAGAAGCATTGATTGATATTACAAGATTCAGTTGAGCAGTTTCAATCCAAGGCTGATCCAATCCCGCACTTCTGAGATCGGATTGAAAATCCCCATGCGTAATAATTTCTAAGGAATACTCCTCTTGATTGAATGAGTAAGACCCATTACTCAAATCCTCTACATCACCTACAACCAAACGAATATCAGGTGTAACAACAGTTTCACTAAGATTATTTATCGTGACACTTTCATTTAGGATATCAAAGAGGACTGTGAGGGGAATAGTACCATTCACGTATTCGCGGGTGGATCTTCGTCTGGCAATTGCTTGTTCTACTGTTGCTTCATTATCATCAGCGAGTGCAAATTGTTCCGTTCCGGAAGTAGTTATGGATTGGCCATACCCTCCAAGAGGAAGTACTACAAGAGGTTCAAGATCAGATCCTAGAACACTCTGAATATTACTTGAGGCGAATCTTGTTGTCACACGAGTAAACGTTTCTAGAGATGTTGCTTGGAGGAGGAAATTCTGAATGGCATGTCCAACTTCTAGATGAACATACTGAATCCCTCTATCCCCATAACGTGCTGTTGTCCTTGAGTAATCAGCCAAGATGATGAAAGCAGTGCTTGCGTTCGCAACTGCTTCCTGATATTCTTCTTCAAAAGCTGATAGGAAACCAGTGTAATTGCACGATGATGAAATCAGCTTAATTTGATGTTCTTGCGGAAGATAATGATAGATTCCTTCATCTAATGTTACAGTTCCTTTATGAATAAGGAAAACCTCCAAAGGATAGGTTCCACCAGCTGAAGGGACTGTGCGGAAGTTCGAGCCATGGGTGATTCCTTGAAGCGCCCAAAACAATTGTGAGACTTCATGCAACTCTATCGGACGTTCACTGAGATGGTGCTCCCGTATAGATTGAGTTATGGACTCACTAAGTGACAATGTACCCACAAAATCAGGAGTTGGCAATTCAATGATATCATTGCTTGAATCATCTAAGAGTATGATTGAACCCACAATACCTGAGAGTATCAATAATACTACTAACGCAACCTGTCGAACGGATTTCGAACGTCCCCTCATATCAATATCATACCTTAAAGAATTGTATCAGTTGATTATGAGTATTACCTATTGGTCATCTGTGCAAACATAACGATGTATTTATTTAAGTATTTTAATCAAGCCCAACGGATTTTGATTTGATTTTGGTTGCCATAGAGTTTGATTTATCAATGTTCGACGCAATGGTGAAACATTAGACGGTTTGGGTGAGTGACAACTATTATGATTCCAATTACTGAGATTGCTGAGAAAGCTGGAATAGATAACAAGTATCTCGAAGTTTATGGCGAGTACATGGCTAAGATTGATTTGAATATCAGAAATGAACTTGGTGATAGGAAAGGGAAACTGATTCTCGTTACTGCTACAAGTCCAACTCCTGCGGGTGAGGGAAAGACCACTAATTCAATCGGTCTCTCAATGGCGTTGAATTGTTTAGGTCATAATGCAGTTGTGACCCTGAGACAGCCAAGTTTGGGTCCAGTTTTTGGGATCAAAGGAGGAGCTGCTGGGGGTGGTAAGTCAAGACTAGAGCCCTTCGAGAAAATCAATCTCTTTCTCACTGGGGACTTTCCAGCAGTATCTGCGGCACATAATCTCTTGTCTGCAATGATTGACAATTACATCCATCGAGACCATCAACCTGAGATTGATGTTAGACGAACATTTTGGCCACGAAACGTGGACATGAATGATAGAGCTCTACGAAAGATAATCATTGGCCTGGGCGGCAGGTTTGATGGATTTCCGCGGGAAGATACCTTCATAATTACATCTGCCTCAGAAGTGATGGCTATCCTTGGTCTCTCCAATAGTTATTCAGAATTGAAAGAAAAACTTGGCAATATTTTCATTGCTAGGTCTGAGGAACGGAAAGATATGTTTGCCAGAGATATGAAGGCTCAGGGTGCTATGGCTGTGATTCTTCGTGATGCAATCAAACCAAATCTCATTCAGACAATGGAAGGTACTCCTGCAATAATGCACACTGGACCCTTTGCAAACATTGCTCATGGTACAAGTTCTATAATTGCCACGGATATTGCTCTGCGTCTTTTTGACTATGTTGTGATTGAAGCTGGATTTGGTGCTGACCTCGGTGCAGAGAAATTCTTCAATGTTGTAACTCGTGCAGGAGACCTCAAGGTTGATGCATGTGTTATCATTACAACCATTCGCGCTTTGAAAAACCACGGTAGTGGTGAGCTTGAGAAAGGATTCCCCAATCTTGAGGCGCACGTGGAGAACATGCGTAATTTTGGAGTACCTGTTGTTGTGGCTATCAACCGATTCCCTGATGATAAAGAAGCTGAGATAGAGTTAATCAAGAAACAGTGTTCCCAGAAAGGTGTCAAGGTTGTAGTTTCTGAAGTCTTTGCTAGAGGTAGTAAGGGTGGGATAGATTTAGCAAATGCTGTGGTTGAAACAATCAAAACTACCCCTGCGAAAGAAATCAACTACACCTACGATTTGAAGGATTCTATTAAGAAGAAGATATTGAAAGTTGCCCAACAAATCTATGGTGCAAAGGATGTGGATTACACCACAGGCGCAAGTGCCCGTATTCGTTCTCTTGAAAAACGAGGTTATGGTAAACTTCCAATTTGTATTGCAAAAACCCAGTTCAGTCTGTCTGATCATAGAGGTCTCAAAGGTAGACCTTCAGGTTTTGATGTTGAAGTCGTTGGTGCAGATGTAAGTGCAGGCGCTGGATACATTGTAATCTATATGGGTAATATCAATTTGATGCCAGGGCTCCCTGATGTCCCAGCTGCTGAGGCAATGGATGTCGATGACGAAGGGAACATTACTGGAGTCTTTTAGATAGGTGAGTTCAATGGCAGAAAAAGAGCTGAAACCAATTTGCGAGGACCATGTTATCAAGGGCCGAAGGCTCTCAAATCGTCTTCGGAAAGAGGTCAAGATAGAAGTTGAGAAACTAGTCGAGAAGAACGGTATCTCTCCCAAATTAGCAACAGTGATTGTCGGTGCAGATGAAGGGTCTCAGATGTATGTTCGAATGAAGCATAAAGCTTCGAACAAGGCTGGTATCCTCTCCGAGTCTCACGATCTTCCTGAGAAAACAACACAGGAGGAACTGCTTGAGTTGATACGGTCACTTAATGATGACTCCTCTGTTCATGGAATTCTCGTGCAGTTACCCTTACCAAAACACATCGATGAGAAGACAATAATTAGTGCCATTACTCCATTGAAAGATGTTGATGGTTTCTCTCCTGCAAATGTCTATCGTCTGTTCTATGGCAGTGAGGACCTGAGTGCAGCAACACCTCATGGAATCGTCACCATGTTGGACAGGATAGGTTGGAATGACCTCTCGGGGAAACATGCAGTCATAATCAATAGGTCGATGATTGTTGGTAAGCCACTCATTATGCTACTTCTAAATCGTAATGCTACGGTGACAGTTTGTCATTCACGGACCAAGGATCTTCCCTCATTTACAAGGCAAGCTGATGTTCTAGTATCAGCTATAGGTCGGCGAACTTCAGATGATGATCCTTTCTTCATCACAGACGATATGGTGAAAGAAGGTGCAGTAGTGATTGATGTTGCAACACCACATGGTGATGTTGACTTTGAGAAAGTCAAGGATAAAGCGCTCTGTGTAACTCCAGTTCCTGGTGGTGTAGGACCAATGACAATTGCAATGCTTCTCAAGAATGTAGTCGCAGCCTATTCTGCCCAAGTATCCTGATGGCTGTAAGTTCCACTCGAATAATTTATTTCAAATCCATAATTGTCCTATATGAACAGATGTTGAGGGATTATAATTGGAATATGAGATTCGCTCCTTTGGTCTAGAAACTGCAAGCGATGAAGACTGGGAGATGTTCTATGAATTTACTTGTAAAACTGCCAGGGAATTATATCCAGATGTACCATTAGAAGATCTAGAATCATATAGAAATGATATGGTCAGCACTTTGATGTTTTATGATGTAAATGCTTACATTGTCACAAAGAAAGATGAGCCTTTGAAAGCAATAGGTTGGTTGCGTTGTACATTTATCAAAGAAGATGCCCCCTCATACTCGGGAAATGAGGATATTTGTCAAATCCATCTGACAATTCTTGATGAATATCGACAGAATGGTATTGCACGTGAACTTCTCTTAACAGCATATGATCAAGCATTGGAGCATAATCGAACTCAGTTCACTGGTGTTTTACTGAATGAAGCAGCCCGAGAATTTCTTCATCAGATTGGTGGGAAAGAAGCTCTTTCTTTTCAAGATAATCACCTCAACTTGAATGATGTTGACTGGGGGATGATACAACGATGGGTGAATGAAGGTCCTCGGAGGTCTCCCACATCAAGTCTGATATTTTATCTTTCAATTCCTGCCTTAATTCTCGAACAATATTGTAATTTATACACAGAAGTGCTTAACCAAGCCCCTCGTGATGAACTTACAACTGGTGACTCTGTGTTCACTCCTGAGAAGTGGAAGAAATTAGAAGACCAAGCAAGAAAGGTTGGTAGAACATGGATTACAGCAATAGTGAAAGAGCAAGATGGAAATATCTCTGGTCTGACCGAAGCCATCTATGAACCATCAACACCCACGATCATGTATCAAGAACTCACCGGAGTTCAAGAGAAGTATCGTGGTAGAGGTTTGGGTAAATGGTTGAAAGGGGCGATGCTATTAAAAATCCGGAATGAATTTCCCGAGGTTGAAACTATATCCACAGGAACTGCTACATCAAATGAATCAATGTTGGCTATCAATGAGAAGATGGGTTTTCATCTGAAAAAAGAAGTGTATATGTTTCAGGTGGGTTTACAGAAAGTCAAGGAATACTTAGAATCCAAGCAATAGTGACCTGCCCAAACGCTTTTGTAGACCGACGTTCCGAGCGGGCACTGGTGACTCTTGTGAAAGTAGTTGAGTGTGTCCCCAACTTCTCTGAAGGTCGTCGAAAAGATGTCATAGATGCCATTGCTGACGCAGTGAAAAGCGTTGAAGGCGTTCGTCTTCTCGATGTTGAATACGATCCTGACCACAATCGTTCTGTTTTTACATTCATTGGTGAACCACAGCCTGTGAAACAAGCAGCTCTGAAGGCAGCTGATGTAGCTGTGGAAAAGATTGATTTGACCAAACACGAGGGTGCACATCCTCGTATGGGTGCTGTCGATGTTGTACCATTTATCCCATTGCACGGAACTACTGTTGGTGAGTGTATCGAGCTCTCCAAGGAGTTTGCTGAAGAATTCTCCTCCAAACACAATGTTCCGGTGTATCTCTATTCTAAGGCTGCAACCAAGCCTGATAGAGTAGATCTACCTAACATTCGTGAAGGTGAATTTGAGGGACTGAAAGACGTCATCGGTACGGATCCAGAGAAGACTCCTGATTACGGACCGAACAAAATTCATCCTACAGCTGGTGCCACAGCAACTGGCTCACGGCCCTTTCTCATTGCAATTAATTTCAATTTGAATACAACAAACCTCGCAGTTGCCCAAGCCTGCGCTGATGCAGTCCGCGGATTGACTGGTGGTTTTGTTAATGTACAGGGTATCGGACTTGAACTACCTGCAAAGAACTGTGTTCAGGTTTCACTTAACTTGACCCATCCAAGACGTACAAAGATACACCAAGTTTTTGAAGTTGTGAAGAATGAGGCTCGCAGATTTGGAGCCACAGTTATAGAAACCGAGATTGTAGGAATGGTACCACTCTTTGCGTTAATAGATGCTCTACAATACTATCTACAACCCGAAAAGCTAGACGAGTCTATGATTCTTGATCTGTACTATCTCGGTGGTGCACAAGACCCAACAAAGAAGACTTTCACTGAAATGTCAGTAATCGAATTCGGAAACCAAATCCGTCGTGCTCGTGCTACCCCAGGTGGTGGTAGTGTTGCTGCAGCAATGGGTTCCTATGGTGCTGCTCTGGTGTGTATGGTTACAGGTCTCTCACTATCAGGAAGAAAGTTTGTTGGTATCAAAGAGGAAATGCTCGAACACCGTCATGGTGCAGAATTGGATCGAGGGGTTCTCATGGACCTAATCGAGAAAGACTCTGAAGCTTTCGATGTTGTGATGGCTGCTTTCAAGCTTCCCGAAGAAACCGATGCCGAGAAGAAAGAGAAAGAAGACATCATTGAGAAAGGAACTATCCACGCGGCTGAGATGCCTCTTACAACGATGAGACACTCATTCAGTGCTATGGAACACGCTAAGGTTGCAGGGAAGAAAGGCAACATCAATACCATCACAGATGCTGGTGTGGCTGCACACGCCCTTATGGCGGCAATAGAAGGTGCTGCGCTCAATGTTAGAATAAACCTTGGCAATATCAAGACCAAGAGCTTTACGGATAGCGCTGCAAAAGAAGTCGAGAAGATTCTAACTGACGGTCGCAAACTCAAGGAAGAGATTCTTGAGATTGTAGAAGCCCGAATGAAAGAACTTGCTGAGAGTAGCTAGTTTATTTTTTGAATGTCGTGAGGGAGGCTCCTTTGCCTACCTTCACGATATATGCAGTTCCTCCAGCTTTCTGGATAGCAGAGGCTACTTCATTCTCTCTGTCTACTGCGTACGCCATCATAGATCCTCCTCTACCACTTCCATTGATTTTACATCCAAGAGCTCCAACAGAATATGCAGCTTCAATCATTCTCTCGATCTTTCCAGAAGTTAGAATTGCCGGTCATGATGAACTAGATGTACTTCTTCGTGAGAAAATCGTTGAAGAAGCAAAGGAGTTTC
>JAUWOU010000099.1 GCA_030612005.1 Candidatus Thorarchaeota archaeon
CGTCCATCTGGCTACAATTGGTAATGTTCCAATAGGCATATTGTGAACCGAGAGTGTTTCATCCCAATTCGTTTCATAGACATGGGTAGAAGGGAACCAAGGGATAAAGGCAATAATTACAAAGATGAAGATAGGAAGAACCCTTAGGTCGAGTCCTAGCTTTTTCTTTGGACTAGTTTGATTGCCAATGATCCACATACTCAGTTGCAAAATTATTAAGAAGAAGAGAGAAATCGTTAGCAATCCTATTAGTGAACTATGCATGAAATGCACATTCAGGGCAGATTCAAACATGATATTAATCTGAACGTTGTAGGACCCGTTAATTTCAATATTATCATGTATCTCAACGAAAGTAACAGGTTCCCATGTTGCATGTCTAATATTCATTGTATCTACAATAGCGAATGATACATGTGCATCATCGGGGGGAACAAACAAAGAGGTTGGACATATGTTTGGTGTGAAATAAAAAACATACACATCTTGATAGGTGCCGACATTCCAATAGAGATATTGAACTGGATATGAAGTATCAAAAGCTAATTCAATTTCCACGGTTTTGAGATGAAAAATCAAGTTAACTTTCTCATTCTCATTGAAGGTGATATTGAACTGGATATCATCGTATTCGAATTGTCTCCAATAACATGAACCATCGATTGACCCAGGTCGGAGATAGAATGTATGATTGGCAACACGAGGATAGACGTAACACTTGCTGGAACTCACATTGTCTCTTAGAGCATGGAGAACAGGATATGTGGCCCACATTTCGACCATCCAATCATTCTCAAAGAGACTCTTGCCGCTTGTGGACTGAATATCTATAGAAACAGGACACAGTGGTACACTCGAATTTACCCAGATAACCATATTATGACAGATAAAATCCTCAAATGGTGAAATAGAAACCCATATTTCAGCTAACCACAGACCATAGGTACTATTTTTCACTACTTCGAAATCAGATTGAAGAGATATTGTCGTTTTATCAGAGATTATTTGTTCTGTATTAGCAATTGTTAGAGATCCAGTACTAATGCGGAAATCAACTTGTTGTTGAGAATTCTTAGATTCCAAAGTCAGATTGAAAAAAACAAAGTTGTAATCAAATCTCGGAATAAAGAATTTAGTTATTCCGTCATTCGGTGTAATATTAGCTATAACTGCAGAATTAGTTGAAGGAAATATCTCACGTATTATGGTATAGTTCGTTTGCTGGGGAATTGGAGTTGTATAACTAACTTCACACTCACCTTCAAGTTGTAGGTAACTATAACCAAGAATCTGATTAGCTGAAACAAGTAGGAATGCAACAACAAGAATTGAAAAAATGAGAATTCGATCTCTGTGCTGTGAAGATACTCCCAATTTCAATTCCTTATTCCTCCCAACCACCTTCAGCCAATCCGAAAAGAGATATAGATATTGTGATTCGAGAAGGTTGGAAGGCAAGTCTGCATTATTTAAAATACAATAGTGAAGCATCTCGGTGAGAGGTGCCCACACTTTCTTTATTTTTCCAGCAATACACCTCAGACAATACTTGTACTTAGACTAAAAAAGAAAAGAGGAAGCCCGCCAAGATGACGGGCTATTCTTGCTAAGTTCCTCGTTTTTTCATGATGATGATAATGATCACAATTAGTACGGCACCTGCTGCCGCAATAATAATTATGATTGTCATATCACCTAGTGGGATTGATGTCGTAGTCGTTGTAGTTGTCGTGGTTGCTGCTTCTTCTATCGTGATAGTGATTGTATCATCTGCTCTATATCCAACATGGTCTCTCACCATCAAATCAAATTCATAGACACCTACAGCAAGACTAGAGATATCTACAGAGATTGAAGAACCATCCCAAACGTGAGTAGCTATAATTACACTATCGCGCTTTATCTGATAGTCACTTGGAGCGTAGCTATGGGCAACCCAAGTGGGTTCACTCGAACTACCAACCTCAAAGACCAAGTCACCCGGAGAATCAATGGTGGGCTTCATCATGTATGCAATCTCATTCAACCAGAGTTCATAGTTGTCAGGGTAAGTTGACTCATCAAAGTCATCATAGTACTGTGATATGCTGAACATGTTGCAAAGTGCCCGACCCTCAACGCCCAGAATAATTGCAGACTGATTTACCTCCGGAGAGGGGGTTATCCCTGCAATTGCGGTTGCATTTCCAAGTAGAGTCACATTGGCAAAGTCAGTGACATAGAAGTTTGCTGTTGAATCAAAGTGATCTACAGCGAAATCCACAGGCCTATTGAATACATCGTGATATACATCCCACATGTAGACCGTAGGAGCACCAGTGGTGATACTGTCATTAGCACCCTCAAACCCAATATAGGGAAAGAGTGCCAAATCATAACCAGCTGTTCCATTCAGGTGCCTGAAGAAGAAATCTCTCATGATGAGTTTTCCACCATTTTCAAGATGTTCCAAAATGAATCGATAATTGACTACAGGGGAGTAGCCATTAGCGTCAGAGATAACAAGGTCCCATTCTTGTAAATTCAGACTGAGATTGAAGTAGTGTGGATCGAACGTAAGCATGTAATCGACACCTAATTCATTCAATGCATCTGCAACAGCAGACCGGTAGAAATTGTACGGAGATATTCCAACAACATCATGGTAAAGCAGAACTTGGGCTTTAGATGTAGTCAGCCAATTAGCAACATTCATTGCAAATTGATTATTGTCTGCTTCAGTTATCCAAGTATCAAGGACTGAGTTAGCATCACAGATTACAACAACTCGTCCTTCACCGTATTCAACGGCACCTGCTGCTACTTCACCTGCGGTATAACTCCATAGGGGATATGCAGAACCAGATAAGACCAAATTAGTCGCGCCATGGTAATTGAGGGAAGTACAACCCTCAGTAGTTGGATGCATGTCAAAGACTCCCACAGCTTGACTATATGCGCTAACAGTATGATTGAACTGAATACCGTAAGGATTGATCAGGAAATTAAGATGATGATTATCAATGACATTGGGGTTATCTCCAACGATAAACAATCCACCACCAGCTTGTACCCACTCTTCAACAGCTTGAACTTCTTGAGAAGTGTAATTCAGTAGAGGTTGATTTGTTACTAGCATATCATATGGAGCTAGATTCTCAGGGGTCAAATTGCCCAATGAGGAGGGATGGAGCTTGTCTACAGTGAAAGAATTAGCTACCAGGCCGTCTCTCCAAGTTGTGAGGAAGTTTCCATCACCATTCCATTCCCAAGTATCTGTTGGGCACCAAGGCTGATGCGTCAGGTCATATAAAATTCTGGCCTTCGGTCTAGGAGCCAACCAATCAACAGCATCAATGTATAATGGATAAAGTTCAGGTAGCTGGATCGTTTCGAGATCATAAGCAATAGTGACAACTCGGCCGCCTCTATCGCTTGGGTCAAAAGCAAGTATGCTTGCATCATTAGGATCGATGGTAGTAGTAGCAACCTTGGTCAAATCAGCTGAAATGGAGAGTCCCTGAAGAGCGACAAAATCCCAATTGAAAAAATTGCTTAATGTTGATATTGTAGTAGGCAAAGTATACGATTGGGTTATTGGATGAAGGCCTGTGAAAACTAGGTCATTACCGTCGTAAGCCCAATATGGAGGACTTCCGTCTGTACCAAGGGCTTCAGGTGGTAGGATTCCGAATGAACAAAGAAATCCTGCAGATCCATCAAAAACAAGAAGCCCACCACCACCCAACCAGAAATCCATTATGAGATATGTGATATTCTCCCGTGGAAAATTATCCACCAAACAAAACACATCATAATTTGCTGTCGTGAGCTCATAATTGGAGATGTCATGAACATCCAATATTGTTACGTCATATCCAGCGTCCACTAGTATGTCCATCAACCCGGTAGCGTTGTTATTGATACTACCAGCTTGAGTTGCATATGCGGGGGCTGTAAAATTAGTTTCATTATAAATTGCTACTCGAATATCTCTAGGTACATACTCTGCTGTATTCGATTGTGAATCAACAATACTGATAGTAGCATTGTTGTCAAAATCAGACGATGCTACTTGAGAGCCGTTTAGAACGGATATTACCAAGAGTAAGAGTGCAAACACAAGAGCTTTGTTCTTCATTTTCCTCTCCTCAAATTAGAAATTCAATACTATGATGAAGAAGAAAAATGCGTTCTCCTTACATTTGTGTGCGATTGAATCTCCTTATAGCTTCCAATGACTTAGAAAACGCACCTTTTCATGTTTGTTATTATAAATATAGTAAAATTCTAAACGATTCAATTTAACAGCTATTTGATGTTGATAGGTTTTTTTTCCTATTTCTCATTTCCAATTCCCAACGCTTATCTCCAAGGAGAGCATTAGTTACAGACATGTCAAAACTCGAGAAAGAAGCTACATTGCGAAGCGTTCTTCTCGATATAGCAAAATCGGGAGAACGACTTAGATTCTATGGACCTGGGATGATGATCGTCGCCGAGGGTAGAGTAGCCTTCGTTGGCGAAGACATTGTAGGTCTCAGACATGGTGATACTGAAGATGCGGATGAATACGTCTGCATAGAATGTGTCATCAAGATTCAGGTACTTGGGGAATATCGGGGCTATTGAGTTGTACATGTGCAAACTAATAGACCTAGTCTCCATAGTCTAGTAGACACCGTATGATAATAGAATGTACAACATCATGATAAACACCGCAATCATGGATACCGATTCTAAAGCATTGACCTTCGAATCATCAGTGATCATCACCCTAAGCATGAACATCGAGGGGAAGGCGAACACTAAGAGTATCAGAGATGCAAGGTCGATTGGTATGACTGCTTCGCCACCTGTGGTTATCCAACCCAGTATACCACTAGCTACAAGTGTGAAACCAAAGATCACGAAGAAGACCTGTACAATCCCACCAAAAGCATTGGACAGGGCAATTTCAAGCTGCTCCTTCCTATGACTACTGGCAACTATAATGTACTCTGGAGTGCCTCCGAATAGAACCAGCAGGAGAGCAGCATGAATCATGTTCAATTGCATTGTATCGATTGCGAAGTTGGCAAAGTTAGCAAGAGCCTCTCCACCAAGCAATGCACCTAGTGATGCAATAGCCACGTAGATTATGACAGTTTTTCTAGACATTTGTGGATGGTGAATCTCACCGGTCATGTGAGGATCATCTGAATCTGGTTCATATCTTCCATAATATTTCGTGATTCTGTAAAGATACGCTACGAATACTCCCAGTAGGCAGGAACCAAAGACAATGAGTTCTCCGGAGCTTAGACTTCTAGCTGATAGCAGATGCGCATCGTCTATTGAGAAGAGATACACAATCATCATAGAAAGACCAACAGCTAGACTAATGACAGCTCCCATGCTGAGCAGATCGGAACCCACCCACATGATCGCGTCAGGGAGTTTGTAGTTACCATCATCATCTTTCGGAAGAACCAAAGTGTAGAGTGCAAAGACTAAGGAGTTCATGAAGATAGTTGCTAGTGCCAGCACCCAAGCCATTTCATATTGACCGCGAAGTAGAAGGAATGCGATTAGAACTAATTCAGGGATTGTGCTTGCAATACTTGCGTAGATTCCAGCGACATAGTCGGTCATTTTCATATTATGTGCGATACCCTCAACCGATAGGACAAAGGCCTCGCAAGATCCTGCAATGAGCAAAATACCACCGATAAGTTCCACAAGAGCAAGAATGTGCTCTGGAAGGTGAATTCCTATTGTTTCAATAACGAATAACGATAGGACAATGACTATTCCAACTATGTATGATAATTGCCATAACTTCAACTTCATCACTAGGCACCTACACTAAGATGAGGGACATACTGACTCCCAATTAAAACTTCTCCCTAGTTATTCTTCTTCATCAAGAACTTTGCGAATTATGGTTGTAGCAGTCCTGTCAATCGTTGTAATCACAACTTGAATCAAAAAGGACATGATGAAGATACCAAGAGACACTACGATTCCAAAGAAGCTCAATGAAGTTGTGGCCAAGGCTGCGAAGAAATACTTGTACACTAGCCAGTATCCATAGATCCCCATGATCAGAATAAGTTCGACAAGCATAACCCGCCAAATCAGGCGTAACACATTAAATCAGGAAATCTAGGTTCATATAGGCGTGTAGTGTTACTGTTTTGTTCATGCGACAAAGCTAAAATGCAAGTGTTAGAGATAGAATAACGAATTGTTATGACGAATTATCTTCATGATCTATCTCCCGGACCCGACCCACCAAGTGAGATCTATGTCGTAATAGAGCTCACTCGTGCTAGCAAGAACAAGTATGAGTATGACGATGAAAAGAACATCTTCAAACTTGACAGGGTCCTCTATAGCTTCGCTCCATTTGATTATGGATTCATTCCGCAGACCCTTGATCAAGATGGAGACCCTCTCGATGTTGTCTTGTTGATCAGTGAGCCAACATTCACTGGATGTCTTGTTAAAGCAAGACCGATAGGAGTCATGGAGATGGATGATGCAGGTCACATCGATGACAAGATTATTGCAGTTCCAATGAATGAACCATACTATCGAGATGTGAAAGCGCTCATGGATGTTCCAAGGAGTAGAATCGACGAGCTGAAACACTTCTACCAAACTTACAAGATTCAGGAAGGGGGACATACCGAGATCAAGGAATTTCGGGAATTGAATGAAGCGTATCAGACAATCAAACGGTGTATTGAAGACTACAAAAAGAGTCAGAAGTAGACCAAACCAAAACTGTCTAAAGAGGCTTCAAAAAAACAACAGGAAGCGGATTCGAAGAGTGAACCTCGATGATGGAAAAAATATCCTGCAAAGCAGTCATTTTCGATTTTGATGGAACATTAGCTGATAGCATGCTATTCCTTGAAAGCATTGGTGTCGAAATGATGATGAAGTACTTCGGGGTTTCTAAGAAAGATGCAACAACCCGCTATAGATCTACAACAGGTCTACCCTATGAGCAGCAGATTAAGATGAACTTCCCCGACCATCCCAAGAATGAAGAGGCCATTGAAGCTTTTGAGAAACTGAAGATTGACTGTATTTTTGAACAGCAGCTCTTTGAGGATACAGAAGATTCTGTGGGAAAACTGAGTCAAATGGGGATTGATGTCTTTGTTTCCTCCTCAACTTTTCAAACTACAATCGAGGAATATTTCCGTAGATTGGGAATCCTGAGCCTTTTCAAAGGAATTCTTGGTTACCGACCGGGATTTGAGAAAGGAGCAGACCACTTCAACCATATCCACTCAGAGTACAATATTCAATTCGATGAAATGCTATTCGTTGGAGACTCTCTGAAAGATTATGAACGTTCACAAGGATTCTGTAAGTTCATTGGAATCGTGGGAATGTTCTCATCGGATGATTTCAAATCCAAGGGTCACTCGGGTATCACGATTCGAAAGCTATCAGAGATCACCAGTCATATCGTTAGAGTGTAACATCTCATCAAGATCAGAGTCTACATCATGATTCAACCGTATACTTTGAATCCACCGTTTAAGAGACCAAGAAACAATAATTAGGAGGATAGTAGTTATTGGCAGTGGGAACCAAACAGCCACGTAATTTTGCATCGCTGCCATTTGAAGCGTTGCTATCAAATTAAGTAATAGTCCTCCTGGAATCACAATTATGCCAGGAATTAGAATCCAAGACTGTAATTTATGAAAACTAATTTCTTCTCGAATGTATTCACCAATCTTCATAACTGCTACAAATGATAGAAAATAGTAGGGTAGGCTAATGAGTATCCATTCGAGTCCTCCATATTGAAAGAAGACGGTGAATATGAATAACGTATTATGGATGAAAAGTGGAAAGGTTACCCATAGAACAAAAAATATCGAGCTTAGCACTCTTCTTGATAACAATTTATATTCCATCAGTAAACCAGTAGTGAAGAGGTAGTAAATAGGAACACCCAATACCCAAAATATGAGCAGGCCTGGAGAACCAAGCAGAGCATCTAACAGACTTCCGAAACCATATATTGGGTTGCCAAAATACACCTGATTCAACACATACTCTGATCCGCTTTGTTGTAGGAAGAAACCAATTGATGTAGGAATCAAAAGGAGTAGATATTGAAGAATAAGAAAAATAAGAATCAAAGTCTTTTGCACTTCTTTCTCAACAGGAGTAGATTCCGATTTTGTTTCATCAGGTTGTTCCTTTTTCTCCAAGAGTTGAGGTGACAATTTTACATCAAATGACAACTGGTTACTATCATGCCCATATTTGTACTGATCAGCAGTTCTGAGTATTAAGATGCTTATGAGAAAGATTGATGGAACTATCAATAGAAAACTCGAGAAGTAGTCTAGTGGAATAAATGGAAATGAGTTATACTCATTGAGCCACCATTGTACATTTGCCATGAATAGCAGAGGAGAGAAGAGAAAAATTGCAGCCAAGAAATTGTGATCAATGTTGCTAGGAGGAGTTGTAGCATAATTTGCATACAGCAGAGGAATCCAGAACAACAATAGTGAGGTGAAAAACCAAGCTAGTCCATTAGGGGGTATTGCAAGGAAAATTGCACTACTTTCAGTCCAACTCGCAATAAGGGGGAACGCACCTAAAGATGCAACATGAATTGTAATGTCACTAAAATACAAATTCTCATGAATTGCTATGAACCAAGGTATGCATGCGGTGATACCAATGAGGAGAATAGGGATTAAACGAGGGTCTTTCCATGAAGTCCTAGGTTTTTTGGAATGTAAGAAAAGAAATAGTCGAAATATTATGAATGCAAACAATATAATTGCCAAAGAAATCTGAATGAAATCTTGGGGAGTAATCAGGAGTCCTAAAATAAGTGCATATGGCATTGTAATTTTGACATGGAAGTGATTAGTAGCATTAGACAGAGTTGATCCTCGGACAAAAAAATCCCCGTTGAAATATTGAGAGGATGTATGCGGGCTGAGTGTAGCTACTTCAATATCTAGTTCAAAGCATGGTGGAATGTAGATGAATTCAGGAATTTCAGTATCTTGGAGGTAAAGACAATAACTATCAAAAACGCCATGACTAATGGTCAATCGAATCAATGGTGAATTCGAAACTATCGAGAGATTGACCCGAACTGCTTTCATACGAATCGAGCAAATCGAGGTCACATTCTCATAAACCGTAATATTAAACCACACCCCGTCATAATTGCGGCCACCCCATGAAGGAGTAAAAGTATAATTCTGGGGTCGTAGATATAACGAACGATTCTGAAAAGACGCTTTGAATGGCTGACTAGAACCATCACTTTCGCGTTGAATCTCTAGTTCTGGCTGATAGTGATGCATCAATCTTGTGTACGGATTATCAAATAGACCATATCCATCAGTAGTTTGCCAATTTAGTACTACAGGAGACACTGGAGTATCAAATTCAGCCCCTATCAAAAGATTCTGTAAATTCATTTCTGTATTCGTGATGATTCTAACTGAACTCCAGGTTATCCAAAAATCGGATTGTACTATATCTGGTTCAATTGAATAGGTCGTTGGTATAATTCCAACGATGACATCAAGATATGTATCAAAACTACCCAAATTCATGGTGATACGAACTGAAGTATTTTCCAAGGTTGATTGCAATGTGATATTGTATACTATTTTGATTACGTTTTCAATAAGTACATCAAAGTAGAGACTATTGCGCTCTATTGATTCATTAAGTAGAACAGCTGAAGTAACAGAGGGTGCGCTTATTGTAGTAATTGTATAGTTAGTATCCTGAGGAATTGCAGAACCATTTGTTATCTCTATAGTTCCTGAAGCTCTAAGAGGTGTGGTTTCAAAAACCTGATTGGATGCCAACAGAAGAAAAACTGTGAAAATTATCACATAGTCAATCTTGGGTCTTTTCATCAATTGCCAAAACGTAAGATCAGCATTCATTTCCCTCGAACCACGCAATTATTTATTCTCGGGTGTCAAGATAAAGATGTTGTGTTTTCCAAGAAGATTCCTACTTCAACTGAGATGTTTCTACTGAAACTTTGGCTGCGGGTCCTTGACCTTTCAGCTTGTTCATCGCTTCCAATATCTTCCGAATATGAGGGACGTATTTTTCAGGAACTGTCACGAGATTTTCTTCTGGCTTATTCTCTAGAACGGCCAGAATCTTTTCGAGAGTGTGTTTCTTCATTTGGCGACATATTGCGTCATCAAAGAAAGGAAGGATTGTCTTGTCTGGATGGCGTTTCTGCAGTTGCTGGATCATCCCTAGCTCCGTAGCAATTAGAATGACCTTCGCATCAGTTTCTGCTACTGTGTCTGCCATCATTCCAGTTGACCCGACCATGTCTGAAGCCCGCTGCACCTCAATTGGACACTCAGGGTGAGCAATCGCAAGTGAGTCAGGATACTTCTTCTTTAGTTCATCAAGCATTTCAGTTTTGAATCTAGCATGAACATAACACCGGCCATCAGTGTCAAGATCAATAATCTCAACATTCGTATGAGTGCGAACATAATCAGCCAAGTTTGAGTCGGGCCCGAATATCACTCTATCAACACCCAAGGACTCTACAACTTCCACTGCACTGCCTGATGTACAAATCATATCAGCCTCCGACTTGGCTTCAGCAGTGGTATTCACGTAAACAACAACTGGTACACCAGGATACTCTTTTTTCTTAGCTTGTGTTTTTTCTGCATCAAGATATGCAGCAAGAGGACACAGTGCCTTTGGATCAGGAATATAGACAGGAATAGTGGGTGAAAGAATCGCAGCCATCTCTGCCATGAATTTCACACCTGCAAAGATGATCATCTCATAGCCATTGGGCTCCTCAGACTTGCGTGCTAGCTGGAGTGAATCACCAACAAAGTCAGCAATTTCTTGTATATCAAGTGTCTGATAGTTATGCGCCAAAATGAGGACTTTCTTCTCTTTCTTGAGTTCTAGGATTTTCTTCTGAATCTCGCTGAATTCTCCTGTCAACTGAATGCACCGTTCTAATCGTCCCCTTGAATGACTTTTAATAAACACTCAAACGGCAATGATTGACTTTCAGTGGTGTAGGTGGCAACATTTGCCAATCCAATCGTCGGGTCATTTAAGTAACCAAAGCTTTCTCTTTGAAGGTGTTCCCTATAAGGAGGAATAAAGAACGAAAATTGGTGTAATCTCCGGACAAGAAGCTGGAATGCTTGAAGATGCCCGGAATGTACTTGATATTCTCAAGCGTAGTAAGGCAGATTACATCGTAGAAAAGAAACTTGCTGGTCATCTGAAAAAGGAAGGAGTTCCTCTCAAGAAGATGAATGTTGACGTTTTCACTATTATCGGTTCGGATAGATTTCTTCTGAAATCACTTCTTGATCTGGGACACACCGATATCCCAATTCTTCCAATCGCTTCAATGGGTCAACCAGATTTTCTCTTTGACGTTATGGTTTCGAATTTTGATTCAGTTGTAGATGATTTACTAAGTAGCAAATGGACTGGAGAAGAGAAGAAGCGACTCGTGGCGGAGATAGCAGGAAAAAAGACCCCGCCGCTCCTTAACGATATAGGTATATTTGCCAGAAGAAGTGCAACTCTGATTCGATACTCGCTTCTAATTGATGGAGAGCAGTTTTGGAAGGATGGGAGCGATGGACTAATTGTCGCAACTCCAACAGGAAGTACTGCCTATGCTTTGAGTGTGGGAGGTCCAGTTATTCTTAGTTCATCACCGGTATTTTCAATCAT
>JAUWOU010000115.1 GCA_030612005.1 Candidatus Thorarchaeota archaeon
AGTCCAAGCTCCGTTTTTCCTATCGTCTTCTTCTAGATACAATGACTAGAATAATGACTAGTCCAATAATAGCACCAACTGTCACCAGTAAGAGTGTGTCAGGCAATGATTGTTGCAGAGTAACTACAACTCCCACAGTTGCCGTGTTATTTGCCCAATCATACACTGTTATGTTGAATACGTGTTGACCATAGCTCAAATCACTAAACACTATTGTTGTGTTTGAACCAGAAGTGATTGCAATCCGTGCATCGTCAAGATAGATTTCTGACATTTGATATCCAGATATTGCATCAGAAACATTCCATTCAATTGTAACAAGTGTACCATTCACTATTGGGTCCATTAGATTGATTTCAGGGGAATCTGCATCGATTTTCACAACATAATGAGCAGCTTCTTCACCAATATTTCCAACAGAATCAACTGCAACTACGTGGTAGTACCAAGTCCCACTGGCTATGTCTTCAGTGGCATAAGTGCTATTGATGGTTGTATAGGTCCCAGTGTCCCTGTTAGGGATTGTAGTAGCGTTCTGATCCAGAATGTAGTAATATCCTGCGATTTCATTGACGTCAGGGGGAGCAGTCCAGTTAATTAGTGGTCGTGGATTACTATACCATATTGCCGAATCTGGATGAGTTTCTGAATTAATTGTCGGAGTTCTAACTGTAGTGTCATAGTATATTGATAGAAGAGGGTCTCCAATGATATTCATTCCATAGTACCATTCCAGATATGCAGATCCTGCTTCACTTGAAGAAGTGAGAGATTCTGAGAACCAATCTCTCAGGCTTTCACCAAGAGTTGCATTCTGACCAAGAGGTCCATAGAACTCATCATTGTCCAACATACTTCCAGTCTTACTGCTACCAATGGATGCAAGACTATAGCTACCACTGAATGTGTATGTGACTCCTATGTCGTCAGCAGTAGTCCACTTAGCACCTGAGCAGCAGAATAGATTATAGAAGTTGAATGACGGTGGTGCTGCTTGTATCTGTGAAGAGGATACTGTACCCTCACCAGAACCACCAGGTCCGAAATAGTGGATTGTTGCTGAACTGTGAGCAGCGAGGTGCCCCCATTGATAATCTTGGGTAACTCTGTTATTCAGCCAATCTGAAGCTGTTGTAGTAGTTGAGGGACTATACACAAGAGTTCGAGTTGAGTAAGCTGGTGCTGCATCACTTGACCATGAAGGTGCCCAGGGAATCCAATCATCATCAATATAGAATAGTGCTCGCCGAGTTCTTGTAACCCCTCCGGTTCGGTAATCATGAATTCTCGTCAAGTATGTGTTGATGTGGTCCGCTACACTTGTACCCCAAGTTAGGCAAGTAGGGTCAATTCGACCAAGAAAAATTTCAGGAAAAATATCAGCACCAACAGATGCACTGTGAGAATCATAGATACCATCTGAGGGATTAGTGTCACTCCAGGTACCATCCAAATCAGTCAAGAAAAGGTCACAAATGAAGGTTTCAGCAGAGAATCCAGCAAGGGAATTTGCAGGATGGTAGTACTGAGCATAAGGTATTCGACCAATCAATACTGCTCCAATTAGGTCATCAGAGTCATACCAACTGGATAAATTAGCTTTCAGTTCCTCAGCAGTGGATATTGAATTATTATAGAGAAAGGTGTGATAACCTGTATCATTGAGGTCCTGTCTATACTGTGTAACTGCGGCAGTAATACTGGAGTAAAGTGAGTTTTCAACTACTATAGCCACGGTGCCAAGTCCTTGAGGAACCACAATTTCACTTTCTATTGCGGAGAGGGAACTTTCAGGAATAATATTCTCAAATGATGCAAGTTCTAAGGTTTCACTGGAAACCAAAGAAATAGTATTTGAGTTGTTTATTGATGCAGATGGAGTACTACTCACTTGAGTAAAAAGTAGCACACAAAAAACTACGGCGGCAAAGCCAATCTTGTTAGATATCATAGGTGTATGACAACTCCGCTCCTACAGAAGGTCTATCGTGTAACAATATGAACCTGTTGAGGTGATATTCGTGGGAACGCGTTCATCTCTTGAGTAATTATCAAACTAAGGGCCATTCTTTTTAGGGAGCAATTCTATAAATAAATCCTGAAAAAACAGCATCACAGGTGATAGAAAGTGGTATCCGAGATTTTCATTAGATATTTGACCACCACAGGACTTGAAAAAGTAGCGAGATTCAGAACAGATGAAACAACAATAAATCTCGATCTTCTAGATATCGCAACGATTGATTTGTACCCAATAATATGGTGTAAGAATCTTGAGTCTATATGTCTTCGAAATAACTCTCTCACTGAGATAGATCTCGCACCCCTAGAGAAGTGTGGGAAAAACTTGAGCGCAATAAGACTTAGCCACAACAGGTTGCAAGAGATAGACCTCAATCCTCTTAGCTCATGTCCCAATCTTCTGGAAGTCGCACTTGATGATAACAGACTCAAACGAGTTGATTTGTCACCCTTATTTGATTGCGCAAATCTAACTGAGCTTTGTCTAGACGAGGATGTTTCATTGATAGCGAATCTCCTGCTTCGTTCTGTTGGTAGCTGGCCAGAGGTCCTTGTGGAAAGGTATCATAAGATACTTTGGAAATCAGATTCTATTAGTTAGAGAACACAGAGAATAGAGGTGTTGGAATGGACATAGGACTTTCTGGAAAACATGTTATTGTCACTGGAGCTTCGGGCGGCATAGGAATTGAAACAACTAAGATGTTCCTTTCCGAAGGTGCTCGTGTGACTGGAACATATAATCAATCCATGAAGGATCTGGAATCACTTGGAAAGACTTGGTCAGACCAGTTGTTGATTGTCAAGACAGATCAAACAAAGGAGAATGATGTCAAGTCGCTCTTCAGAAAAGCAAACGAACGATTTGGGCGTGTCGATATTCTAGTTGCTAATGCAGGTATTGCAAACCACGAAGGGACTGCCATTCAAGATATGTCCTTAGAACAGTGGAAAGCAACACTGTCAGTGAATTTGACAGGTACATTTCTCTGTGCAAAGTACTTCTTTGTGAACCTTGAGAAGTTTAAAGATGACATTGCGTCATTGATACTGATTGGTTCAACGGCAGGATTCTTCGGCGAGGCATGGTATTCAGACTATTCAACATCCAAGGCGGGAATGCATGGTCTCATGATGAGCTTGAAGAATGAGATAACGCATATTGCGTCAAAAGGGCGTGTAAACTTAGTCAATCCAGGATGGACTCTCACCCCGATGGCGGAAGAAGCCCTCGAAGATAAAGAAATGGTAACAAAGATATTGCAGACTATTCCAATGCGCAAGACTGCAACTCCTCAGAACATCGGCTCAGCAATATTGTATTTTGCTTCAGATGTGCTAGCAGGTCATGTGAGTGGACAAACAATCAATGTTGCAGGTGGTATGGAAGGAAGACTACTATTTACGCCTGGAGAGATTGATCTGTCTGATTAGGAAACTAACGTCTGGGTTGATGTGTATCAGTCTTCTTTCTTTCCGCTTATTCATGGGAAATACTGAAGTAGAATCCTTACGTGTAGGGAAGTAAACTTCTGCATCTGCGCTATTGGGACCATGTGAGTAAACGCCACGTGGATCATGTGGATAATCCTTGTATGTACGTGGACCCCTCCTGCGTGGCGCTCCTCGACCAGCAAGGTAGAGAATTATAGCTGCTAGAACAAGAAATGCTAGAATATACTCAATCATCTATTTTCCCCTAATGATATATTCACTCGAAGTCTTATGGTGTTATACAGTGGATGAATATTGATGATTTGGCTATTCGAGTCATTAGTAAAGATTGAATACTACTTCAGAATCATAAGGACAGGATTTCAATGAACTCTTTTGATGATATCTCAATAGCTTATGATAACACGATAGACTGGGAATCTCGTCTTAGTCGAGAGATGCCATTCCTTCTTTCTCTTATTGAAAATACGGAGAAACCTCGCGTGTTGGATATGGCTTGTGGAAGTGGCAGACATTCTATTGCGCTTGCAGCTCGTGGAACTGAGGTCATTGGAATTGATGCAAGCAAGAGTATGATTCTAGCAGCAGAGAATCACGCAGAAAATCAAGATGTAACACCTAAATTCATTGTAGGAGATATGGAAACTATCAGGACAACTGTGGATGGACCATTTGACCTGGTTATTTGTCTTGGAAATTCCTTAGCACTTGTAAAAGATATCGACTCTCTGAAGCATGTTGTAAAGGATGTCTTCAATTTGCTTAAAGATGGTGGGTCGTTTGTTGTCCAGGTATTAAATTTTGAAGAGATTCATTGGAGTGGATTCAGGAACTTTCCATTGAAGACAGGAACGTTGAGCAACGGAGAAGAGATAACCTTTGCAAGATTGTTTGAGCATTCAGACTATCCTTTTTCATCTACCCTTGTAATGTCTGCATTCAAAAAACAAGAGGGAGAATGGACTTCAGAAGTATCAACTCAGAAGGTCCTGAACTTGAAGCATGACAAAATGAAGTCTATACTCCAAGAGACAGGATTCAGCAGTGTTGATATCTATTCTGATTATGCAAGAGGTTCCTTCGAAAAGAAGGATGACCGCAGTATGGTCATCCTTTCAACGAAATAATCTAATTGTCAGGGCTTGATAGTTTCCTAATCCCAGTCCAGACGAGAAGTCCTCCAAGACACCATTGTACTACTATTCCCATGAAAGCCATGGCAAACATAATGTTTCCAGGACCAGCGATGCTCTCAATTAATCCAAACAAATCAATGTTGAAGGCGATAGCGAGGATCATGTCACCAAGCAAAACTCCGATGATTGAGAACTCAGCAAGGAGAATGGAGGTTACTAGATTTACTTGGTGAGCTGGAGATTTTGTATCTTCATAATTTGGATTCCCTGCAGTGACTCCTGTAGCGATGAACATGCCTCCAAGTATTGCCATGTATCCGAATCCTAAGAGCATTAGTAGCTCAAAGAGTGTCATCTCAATTAGGAAGAGCAATACCGTTGATGGAATCAAGATAAGAGGTATTCCGATTATCGCTTGAGTGACAAGTCTACTCTTCACGAAGTTAGAAGCTCCATCTGGAACACCCTGAATAATCCAGAGTTGATTTTTACTTTCTAGGAATCCTGCACCAGCAAATGGCATAGCACCAATAAGAGCCATCATCATAATAATTATTATGAATAGCTCACTGATCTGTACAAAATCAATATCCCTTGACATCATGATGATTGGCATTATTGTAGCTAGAACAATTCCATAGAATATCTTAGATAGATTCTGTGCCTTACGCATGAAATCCTTGAAGTTTGTGACCATAAGAGAACCAAAGGGTCCAGGGCTTAGTCTTCGCACACCTCGCAGGAAAATGTTCTCGGTTCCTACAGTTGTAACAATCTCAGTGCGAGCACCAGCATCAATCGTGAAGACTCTATCCGCTGATCCTAATGCAAGTACAATTGTTGCTAGTACAAATCCACCCATCAATGCAATAGACGTAAACATATCTAGTTGCAAGATACCTCCAAATCCAATGACTTGTGCTCCCGTGAGTCCAACACCATTGAATGCAATTGCAAACCAACTCATGGAATCTGCAAACCATGTAGAAGGTAGAATCAGGAAAGCATCCATGCCCATCATCTCAGACATGGTAGGGAGAAAGAATATCAGACCGTACATTGGAACGATGACTATTATTGCAATAACCATGGACAATGCTTTTGCAATATCATTACCTCTTGATGAGTCACCTAACCTTGCTTGTATGATACTTGTGATAAAGTTAGAGAGCCATATTGTTCCCAAAGACATCAATGTGATTACACCATAAATCAAGACCTGACCTATGATATTGACTTCAAATGCCAATACGAGCGGTGCAATCAGTAAAGGTGCCAGGAATATAACAATCAATCCGTATAGGGGTATCTTGCCTAAGAAAGTTCCAGCCATGATATCTCTTGTACTAACATTGTTTGACAGGAATATTTCCCACTGACCAATCTTAATTTCTTGAAGAGCATAGGATAGTGGAAGTAACAGAAGCATAATCCAGAGGAATAATGCTACTGTACGCATTAATCCAGGGAAAAATATATGAAGTAAGGGCCGGAGTACTTCCATTGGGATTATCATATTGATGATTGATCCAATCAATATAGGGGCTCCAATAACCGCCCATATGAAGGCTAGTGATGTAAGAAATCCTACATACACTTTCCTATGCGATCTCATACTTACAGAGAGTACCAAGAACTCGGCTTTTGCAATAGCAAGCCATCGATGGGTCACTTGAATTACCTCCATGCAAGTAGGGCGTCTCTGTCCACTTGACCGCCAACAATCTTCAAGTATGCTTCTTCAAGATCACTTACTTTCATCGAGTCGATAATATCAGCTGGTGAACCATGAACTACAAGTTCGCCTTCATTGAGAATACCAATAACATCGCAAACATCCTCAGCAAAGGAAGTCTGGTGAGTACATATGAAAAAGGACGTATCAGTTTCTTCAGCCAAAGCTAGAATCAAGTCTTTCACCAGTGCGCTTGCAGCAGGATCAAGCCTAGAAGTGGGCTCGTCAAAAAATACTAATTTTGGTTCATGAAGTAAGGTACTTGCAACAAGTACTTTCTGCTTCATTCCTGAAGAGTATGATTCAAGTAAATCGTCTTGTCGACCTTCAAGTCCAAGCATTCCAAGTAGACTGTCAATGCGCCTATTTAGACTCTCGCCGTTCTTTCCATTTAGTGCTCCTATGAATTCTAGAAACTCCACCGCTGAAAGCTTTGAGTATAGTCCTGGTGACTCAGGAAGCAGTCCTGTTATGGCCTTGATATCATTTCGATTTGAGCTGACATCATATCCACATACTGTGGCTTGACCACTGGTGTGCTTCAAGAGACCTGATAGTATACGTACCGTGGTTGTCTTCCCCGACCCGTTGGGACCAAGTAATCCGAACCTGCTACCGGTCGAAACCTCTAGATCCAAGTTTCTAACAGCCTGAATTGAGCCAAAGCTCTTGTTCAGACCTTCAGTTTTAATAACCGTTCCATTTCGTGCCAATTTTTCGCATCCATATCAGCTGTAAAAGTTTACAGCGTTATGGTAAAGATATATATGCGTTCGTATATAAATGTTTACCAGAGCACAGTAAATTTTGACCAGAAAGGGTTAAAACTAACTGTGTAGCGAGGAATATTGCAATGGGACTTCTTTCAACGCATGAAGCATTGGTCTGGTGGGAATATCATCATGGTAAACCCACTTCAGATATCTTCAGTACGTATGAGAACCTCAGTGCGATTCCTGATTATCTTTTCGATATTCTTAGCGCGGAGATTGATGAAAAAATCAATGATCCAAAGAAAGCGCAGAAGGAGAAAGAGAAGATACGCAGGATGCAGTTCTCAAGCGCAGCCTATGTTTCAAGGGTACTTAGCAGAGCCAAGTCAAAGATAGAGGACACTCTAAAGCAACATGCTAACAGCCATCGGCTAGATACGGAAAATGTCGATGGTGAAAAGGGGATCCTCACAGGTTTTGACTATCAGGCAAATACGAACGTGTACATTGTGTTTACACTCAAGCTAGGTGTGATCGTGTGGTACGAACACAACAATTACGGTGGTAAGCTCTGTGACGGAACACCGGTCAATCCACGGGCAAAGAGTGATGGAAAACAATGTCCTAAACTCGAAGAATGCAAAGAAACCCTTGATACTATCCTAGGAGAGTACAACCTTTCGTTGAACCCTAAGGAAGAAGAGATGTACATGACTGAACAGTCTACCAGAATCTTCGGCAAGCTTGGTGCAAAACAACTTCCTCGCTATCAAAGAGAAACACAAGGTGATTAAAAAATGAATGAGGAAGTAACAGCGGGATACTTTCCAGCAATGGAAGGTATGCCTAGTGGAAAGACCTTCAAGCCTTCAAAGGCTCTGAGGAATAAATACTGGTTTTCAGCAATTTCAGTTGCATTGGGACTCTGGATATTGGTATTAGCAGGATTCTATGGAATATCATACCTGATTGCGTTAGACGATGGATGGAACCATGCAGTATTCATCAGTCAATGGCTAGGTTTTGTGAATTATTGGACCTTCATTGTAGACATGGTCTGGTTAATCCCAGCACTGATTGGAATTCCAGTATACATCAACTCAATCGAGTATTCGGTAATATCTGAGAGTGGCGAAGCATCTCCGGAGATCTATGTGCGCAAGGGTATCATCAACGTGACCAAGAAGCATGTACCTTTCAGAACGATCACAAACATCTCTTCGAGAGCTGGTCTTCTCGATAGACTGTTCGGTATCGGTAATGTTGAGATTCAGACTGCTGGATATTCAGGAGGCGCGACTGGACAAGCAGGACCTGAAGAGAAACTTGAAGGAATCAGAGCATTTGAGGATCTTACACATTTCGTGTTAGGTGAACTCAGAAAGTTCAGAAACCCCTATACAACTGGAACGGAAGTTGTCTTCTCACAAGATGATGCAGTACCACGTATAGACGGCTCTCTAGATAATGAGATTCTCTCTGCAATACAAGATATTCGAGAGATGCTTAGGGCAAAGCTGTAATAATATGAAGCGAGGTTAGGAAAATGGAAAGTGAAGACGGTCGTGTCATCAAACCACCAATGGAAGATGTAACCAGTGGAAGGGTGTTCAAACCAGACACCAGATTCTACTACAAACAATGGTTCGGAGCAATTATGACTGCAGGATTCCTTTGGTTAATTGCAGTCGGATTACTCATATTGGGTGATTTTATCCATGTGAATGAAACTGCACCTGCTGACGGATGGGCGACCTTCTTTGCTATTTTCTTTGACGTTCTTCCTATCCTCAGCTTCTGGTATGCCATATCACTTGTATTCTGGTTGTTGCCAGGCATGATTGGAATTTACTTCTACACTAGAAACATAGAGTACAGTGTCATTTCAAAATCGGGAACTGTCATGCCAGAAATCTATGTGAAGAAGGGATTGGTCAATATCACTCGAAAACATGTGCCCTTCAGAACTATTACTAACATAAGTTCACGAGCAGGACCTATTGACAGATTATTTGGTATAGGTACAGTGGAAATACAGACTGCAGGATTCTCTGGTGGTCCAAGTGGTCAAGGTGGACCGGAAGAGAAACTAGAAGGAATAACGTTCTTTGAAGAAGTAAGGGACTTCATCTTACAGGAACTACGGAAGTTTAGAGACCCCTATGTTGTAGGTACAGAAGTCGTTCACCCGCGTGAAGATCCAGTGCCAAGAATGAGTGACAGTCTAGACGACGAGATGCTCATTACTCTACGTGAGATTAGAAGTGTGCTGGAACGAATCGATCAGAAGTTGGACAAAGAGGAGAAATAAAGATGGCTGGAGAAGGTAAGGTAATCAAACCACCTATGGAAAATGTCGCAAGTGGAAAGATAATCAAGCCATCGAAAGCTTTTCGCAACAAATTGTGGTTCACAGGCATCTTTACAGCAATCATACTTTGGGTAATTATCTTTGGTATCTTTACTCTAGTTCTGTGGCTTGTTGATTGGTTTTCAGGGACCAGTAGTGTGTTACTATTTGAGACCTGGTGGATGTTTCTAAACTTCTGGTATTGGGTCATTACAGCAATTTGGTTGATTCCAGCCCTCATCATAGTTCCAATTTACCTTCGTTCAATTGAGTATTCGGTCATAACAGATGAAGGTACGGCCGCAAGCGAGATTTTTGTGAAAAAAGGAATCATTAACATTACAAGGAAGCATGTCCCCTTCCGGACTATAACGAACATAAGCTCGCGCTCAGGTCCCTTCGACAGGTTGTTTGGGATTGGAACGATTGAGATAGAAACTGCAGGCTATTCTGGTTCTATGACCTCAGCGGAAGAGAAGTTGGAGGGGATAACCTTCTATGAAGAACTCCGCGACTTCATTCTGAGAGAATTGAGAAAATTCAAGGGTTCTTACGTCACAGGAACCGAAGTCGTTCATCCTGAAGAAGATCCAGTCCCACGGATAGATGATAGTCTAGAGGATGAGATTCTGCTGGTTCTTCGTGAGATTCGAGATTTATTGAGAAAGGAGAAAGAGTGAGGAGCATACAGCATGGCTCATGAAGAAGGGCGCGTGATACGGCCGCCAATCGAGCAGATTAGTAGTGGTAGAGTATTCCAGCCAACTAATGCATTCATTGGGAAGAAAATGCTCAAGGCGGGAATCATAATGATTTTCATCGGGGTTGGTCTGCAATTATTATTCATAGGTTTTACAAACCCAATATTCTTGGATATCATCTTCAATATATTTGAGCCAATAGAGCTCCTAGTCCTCTTGGGATGGGAAACAGCCAACCTCGTTTACATCATAGGTGCAACAATCGTATTCGTAATTGGGTCTGTGTATGTATACATCTACGTGAAGCGAATCGAGTATTCAGCTATAGGATGGTCAGGCGATACTATGCCTGAGATCTACACTAAGCGTGGAATTATCACTATTACGAAAAGACATGTCCCATTTCG